>CAZJYH010000080.1:5117-11985 GCA_964549365.1 uncultured Alphaproteobacteria bacterium | reverse complement strand
GCGGGTCTCGGCGGCGAGCTGCGAGGTCTTCGGCGACGCGACGTGGCGCTCGTTCGTGCCGTGGTAGCCGTACCACTTCCCCGCCAGCGCGTTCTTCACGTACTCCTGTTCGCCGTAGGCCGCGGCGGAGACCCCGTCGTTGCTGCGGATCACCATGCGTTCGGCGGATTCCCCCTCGGCAAACGGCGTTCGCGGCACCAGCACCGGCGAAGGGACCGGCTCGAATCGTCCGTACACCACCGAGGGTGACGCGTGATCCACCTCCGGCAGCGAGATCCACGTTCCGGGTGCGCCCGCCCAGTTCGACGGCGCCGCAAGGGGGACGCTGTTGCCGGCGATGTCCACCACGCGTGCGCGCATCCGATACTGCCGTCCGAAGCGCAGGCGCGGCAGCGTCCCCGGCTGCGGCCGCATCGTCACCGCCATCTTCAAATCCGTCACCGCCGTGCTCTCCGGCCTCAGCACCTGTTCCTCCTGATGAACCAGCGGCTTGCCGGAGTCGTCGTAGGTCTTCGGCACGATCGTCCTCCCCGGTCTTCCGGCGGCGAGCGACCAGCCGTCCCACTGGAACACGTTCTCGTGCACGTACAGCTCCTGATCGGTCGGGATGCCGTCGTTCGTCGACGTCGCGGAGGTTCCCTTCACATAGCCTTCATCCTTCAGCTCGATGTCCGCGTGCGTCCCTTCGGTGAACACATAACGGCCGATGCGCTGCATCAACGAATGCCACTTCGCCGTCGCGTTGTCCCAGACGTCGACGCGATAGCCGCGCAGCAGATCGTCGGCGTACAGATCCAAGGGGGTGTTCGACGCGAGCGCGGCGTTCAACTGCCCGGAGTTGAACAACTGATCGGCCAGACGATAGGCACGGTTCGCCTTGGCGACGGCGATCCCCGAGGTGCGCACCGTGGGGAGCGAGGCGTCGTCGGGCGTGTCGTAGTTCACCGTCGGCGCGGGAAGGTTCTTCCCCTGCACCACGCGCTGCATGGTGCCGGCGAAATGGAGCGTCTTCAGGCCGACGGAGTCCGCATCGACCTGCAGCAGATCGTAGAGGTCCGAGTTGTCGACCGCGAGCATGCCGTCGGCGATGTCGCCGGCCGGCCGCGGGCGCGCAACGAAGCTCTTGGTGATGAGCGTCCACGGCGCGTACTCCGTTGCCCCGGCGGGCTTCACACGCACGGCATCGGCGGCGATCAGTTCGGCGAGCGAGCTGCCGGCCGGAATCACGACGTCCAGATCGATCACGATGCCGATCGAGCGCATCAACTCCGGGTAATCGGCGAGCGCGGCGAGCATCTGGTGGAAGTCCACCTTCGGAACGGCAAGGCGATGCGGCACACCGACGAGGTTGGGATCGGGATGTTCGCGGTAGGGGTTGTCCTTGTGCGGTCGCGTGTAGAACCGCCGCACCTGCGTGAAGGCCATCTCCTCCTTCGACGAGAAGCCGTACTTCCCATACTTGTTGATGTCCAACGCGCGCTGGCGCTGATCCTTCACCAGCGTCGTCGGATTCCAGGGCGCGCGCTTCCACCGTTCATTGTTGGCCACGCCGCCCACGGTGCCGATCAGCCCACCGAGGTTCAGCGCGGAGCTGTCGTCCTTGTGCTGCTGAAGCTGCGGGAACTGCATCGGCGTCGTTTCGGCGGCGGCGGCATAGATGCCCTTGACGTACTCCACCACCGTGCGCACGGAGTAGGAATGAATGAAGCGCGTCGACATGTCGCGGAACTCGAACGGCTTCACGGGCGTCGTGGCCTTGAACATCGCCTCCCACAGCTTCGGGTCGGGGGGCGTGTTCCAGCCGGGCTTCCCCTTCGCGGTCTTGGTGCCGCCGCCGGTGCGGAACTCCAGCTCGAAGGTTCGATCGGCAACCAATCCCGGCCAATGACCGGTCGAAGGTTTCCAGAAGTCGGGGAACGAGCCGAGCACGCCGCTCGGAGCGCCGGGATCAAGCCGTGGCGACACGCATACCGACAGCTTCAGTACGCCGTCGTGCACGCCCTTCGGGAGAGCGGTCCAGGTAATCTTTTGAGTTGGCATGGATATTCGTGCTTGATGCTTGGGACGCTCGGCTGCGCTTCGCTTTGGTTCTTGGTGCTTGGGACTTGGGGCGCTCGGCTGCGCCTCGCTTTAGTGCTTAGATGAAAGAGATATGGAACAAGTGCCGCTCTCTAAATACTAAGCTCTAAGCACCAAGCACTTCTTCAGGCGAACGCCTCGCAGTATTCGTTCCAGGGGTTCCACTCGGCCTCGGGTTCCATCAGCGCGCGGAACGTCGGGTCGCCGTTGGAGCCGGCGAACTTGCGCTCGCAACTGATCTCGACGCTCATGCTGAAGAAAAGGATTTCGATCTCGATCGTGAGGGTTGCGCGCCCGGTGCACTTCCCCGACGCGAACTCATAAATGAGCTCCATCCTCAATTCGATGGAGACCGTGATGATCCCCAGCACGTTCACCGAGCCGCCGATACGGAAGTAGCCGGTGAGCGTGCACTCGCCGGACTCCATCTTGAAGTAGAAGCCGATCATCGCGTGCACTTCGCCGCTGGCGACGCCGAGATCGATCGCCAGGCTGGCGCCGACTTCGAACGCGGCCTCCAGGATGCGCACGCCCCCCGGATCGATGGTGATGCCGAAGAACCCACCGCCGCCGATAAACGACACGGTCAGGATGAACGGATTCTCGCGGGTGCAGAAGTTGAAGTTGACGCTGAGAGGCTCGCCGATGAACGGGATGCAGAATCCCGCCCCGAGGCTCATGTTCTGCATGCTGAAGACGCCGAACGCGATGTTCGGCAGCGCCACCGAGAAGCTGGCCTTGATCCCCTCGGCCGTCACGTCGATGCCCGGCGGATCGGAGAATCCGTCCAGCGGGATCAGACTCTTCAACGCCTCGACGAAGGTGAGCGGCCCGACGAACTCGATGTTGTCCAGCTTGACGTCCACCTCCGGCTTCTTGCCGGCAACGGCCACGAACATCACCCGGCTGAAATACAGCTTGATGAAGCTGGCCGGAGCGATCAGATCGAGCGTGAAATTCTCGAGACCGCAGATCACATCGGCCGAGGCCGAGTTCTTTCCGTCGGTCTTGGCACGGACTTCGACGCCGATAACGAAGTGCGCCTTCTTTCCCTTGTTGTCGGCGATGAACAGCGGATGGCTCGGATCGAATCCCCAGCTGTGCAGCTCGGGCTTCCACTCGAACTTCACCTTCATCTCCTTGACCATCTCGATCGCCTTGGCGAAGTTCTGCACGGCGTCGAGGAAGGCGGCTCCGGAATCGATGAGCCGGCGGAACTGGTTCAACCGCTTCTCGGCCTCGCGGCGCACCGTATCCTGCATGTCGGCAGTGGTGGGGATGCTGATGTAGCCGGTGCCGAGGTCGTTCAGATGCGTGATGAACGTGTCGATCCGGGACGGAAGCGTCGAGAGCTCGGCCGACGGATCGATGATGGCCTCGATGTCCGACTTCAACGTCGTGATCTTCGTGGCGAACGCACCGCCGGCCTTCTTGATCTCGTCGACGAACGCGAGGAACGCCTCCACGTCCTGAATGAATCCTTCCACCGCGTCGAGCGCCTCGGTGACGAACTTCGGGACGAGCTCCGACTTGTCGAGGCCGATCGCGCTGATCACGTCCCAGATGTCGATCACGCCGAACAGCTTGGCCGGGATGCCGCCGAAGCTTCCGAAGAAGTCCTTCGGGTCGAACTGCCCGGCGGCGCCGAACTTGTCCATCACGTTGTCGCCGGCGATCGGGCCTGCCAGGCGCGAGAGCGCGGAGATCTTCATGTTCGGCTTCACCAGACCGCCGGAGCGATCCCCCTTGCCGTTGAAGTCGAGCCCGACTTCCTTCCCCGGCAACAGCTTCAGGAACACCTGCCCGGCGTTCCCGGCCGCGAAGCCGTTCTTCAGGAACAGCTCGGCGAACTCCACCGATGTGGGGTCGTTGTTGCCGGTCATATGCTTGGCCACGGGCAGACGCAGATCGGCGCGGCGCACCACCGGGAAGAACCGCGGCCGCGCCGGAGCGATGTTGTCGTAGGCGCTGCTCTGCGGCACCTGCACACCGAACGTGACCGAGTCCGCCTCGAACTGCGTATCACCCGGCTTCACGCTCTCGGTGAAGGCCACCTGCTGCCCGTTCACCGGACGCTGCCTGCGTTCCAGGTTGGCGGGCTTCTCGTACTCCTTGGCGATGTCGTCCACCAGCGACGTGGCCCAGGCGCGATCGTTCTCCTCCTTGCCGAGGAAGACCAGCGGCATCACCACCTCCACGTTGTTCCCCAGCACGTCGCGCATCACCATGTGGAACTGGAAATCCTTGTTCAGCACGCGCGGCCAGAAGGCTCCCTGCTTCTTGCCGGACCAGATCTCGCTCAGCTCCGGCGGATCGAGGTTGGGCGTGACGAGCGTGGTGATCCGCGCGCTGGTGAACGGCATCTGCAGGTCGATGTTCACGCCGTCGACGTTCGTGATGATGTCCTTCATCACGAGGTTCGAGTTGCGGAACGTCTTCTCCGGCTCGCGGACCACTATGAACATCCGCTGCCGCAGATACGCCACCTTCACCGACGGATTCCCCGGATGCGGCTGGAACTTGCGCTCGGTAACCTTGATCAGCGAGGCGTAGTGGCCGAAGGGAAAGAGGAAGCCCGCGTAGACGACGCGCACGTAATGGTCGCGCCCCATCGTGCCGCGATGCCGCCACTCCTCCACCGAGAAGCCGCTCGGCAACGTCTCGCGCGGCCACGCACCTCGCACGTTCATCCACGCGCCCAGCGAGCTGAGCATCAGCCGCTCGGTCTCGATCGGCTGCGGCAGATAACTCTTTCGTACACCACCGGACGGAACCGAGATGTTGTAGTTGGAGGAGAGGTTCGCAATGTTGACGCGATCGAACGAGTCGAGCGTCATGCGGAACGGCGAGTTCGAGTGGTCCGGCACATGCAGCGGATCCGAGGGGTTCACCTCGGTTGCCCAGATCGCGCGCACCGTGCGGAGCGTGGAGTCGTACTCGTCCACCTTGCCGTTGCGCCGCACCGCAAGCCGCGTGTGCCACAGCTCGGCACGTCCCGTGCGCGGGCTGACGACCGGCTTCGCCGCATGCACCCATGCACCGTATCGGCTCGGTGAGATGAAGAGATGGTACGGCGCCTCGATCGATGTTTCGAGGAACGTCGGCGGGCGGAACGGCGGGCGCGTGACCGCAACCTTCGCATACCCGGCGGAGAGTTCGGCGGCCAGGCCGGGATCGACCGATATGTCGGACAAGTCCTTGTGAATCGACTGCTTCTCGAAGACCCCCGCGCGCGAGCCGAGGATCAGTTGTTGCGCGCCGGTGAGCTTCTTGACGGCCACCTTGTCCACCGCGATCATGCCGGTGCTCCCCCCCTTCGACGCATCCAGCTGACTCTTGAACGTGTTGCCGCCGAACTTCACGACGGCCGCCTTCGAAAGCGAGGGGGTGACGAACTTCCAGTTGGGCTCCGACGGCGGCAGCGCGTGCGGCGCCACCACCAGATCGAGCCCCTGACACGCATTCAGCAGATCCTCGAGAGTGCATGGGATCGAGGAGAGCGAAGCGGGCACATCGAACACGAGACGGCTGGGTCCGGCCATGCGCGATTGCACCGGAGGCGCATACGGAGCAGGCACTCCGGGCGTCCCATCCTTTCCGTCGTTCGCGGCATCCGGATCGCTCGGATTCCCGACCGCGGTCGGGTACGACGCGGCAGTCTCGAAGAACGCCTCGTCGCTGATGTTCTGCGGCTGGAACCAGACCACGATGCGCGGATCGCCCTTGGTCTTCTGGACCACCGCGCCGCCGTCCGGGGTCTTCGCGGTGACGGCCATGCCGACAAACTGAAAGATGAGCACCACAAGGTCGTCGGGCCGCACCATCGCCGCGGCGGCGCTCGAGACGAGCATCGCGGGGGCCTCGTCCGGCATGTTCGGATTGAACAGGACGTGGTTCGGATGTTGGTCCAGCAGGTCGGAAGCCGCGTCGGCGATGAACGCCAGTTGCGTCCCGTCCGGCATCGTCGCCGGACGCGCAACGCCGCCTCCGACGAGCGGCACGAACGTTGCCAGCAGCGAGGGCGCAACCGTCTGCATGCTCACGCCGCCGTTCCGGCCCACGAGCTGGAACGGTTCGGCCGCTCCGCTGTCGCCGAGAAGCAGGCTGAGTCCGTCGGCGTGCATCCAGGTCGGCTCCGGGGCATACCCCGCCATCACCGCGGCCTCGCGCCCCTGCTCGTTGATCGCCACGGCGTAGCGGACGTCACTCAGCGGAAGTGCGAAGGCATCGCCGGTCTCCGCACGATATGCGCCCCCGGGGCGGGCGGCAAAACGTCCGGCGGCTCCGACCGTGTCGGCGACAAACGCCGCGCTGCGGCGGCCGCTCCGAGATTCGGCGAGCTCCACGCGCAGCCGGTCGAACGAATCGCCCGCGGTCTCGAACGTCCATGTACCGAAATCCTTCTCCCCGGGATCGATCGCCCACGCACGCTCGCCGCGATCGAGCGCCAGCAGCGTTCGCCGCGCGACTCCCTCGCCGAGCAGCGTCGGCGTGGCCGCCTCGGCAAGCGCAATACGCACACCGTCCGCCTCGACGCGTCCGCCGACTCCGTCTACACGCACGAGGCTCCTCCCCTCGAGCGCAAGCGTCCAATCCGGCGTGAACCTCGCTCCCGCCTTGCCGGCCAGATGCAGCGAGGTCTCGGCGCCGCACGCATGGCGCCACGGCTCGATCGTCACGGACGACCGAGCGGGCTCGGCGCCGAGCAGCCAGCGCTCCAGCGGCATCTCGCACCGGAAGTCGCCGAGCGTCATCCGAAGATCCATCGGCCGCTTGACCAGACCCGGTC
>CAZJYH010000080.1:0-5107 GCA_964549365.1 uncultured Alphaproteobacteria bacterium | reverse complement strand
CCGGTCGCACCTCGCAGACGAAGTCCGCCGGGAGATCGGTCCCCGGATACCGTGCGTTGCGCAGCTCCACCCGAACCGTTCGCTCGGTTCGTTCGAGGGTCAGGCGGGGCTCGCCGGCGAAGCGTCGGGTGTCGATCACCCACCGCTCACGGCCGCCGAGCAGGAAGGCCACACGCCGCGCATCGCCCACGATCTCGAAATCGCCGGCGAGCATCGTCCGCATCGAGGTCACCGCCGGGGCGGCAACGATCGCGCTCGACGCCGAGAGCGCCAGCATCCGGCGTCGCGACAACTGCAGCGTTGGATCGTCCGCAACGGCGCGCCGGGCGTCGCTCGGGCGAAAGGCGTCGGGGACCAGACTGTTGCGGAGTGCTGTAAGATTCAGTCGCGCTGGCTTCATCGTGGAGACTCTCCGAGGAATTACACCGATCAGGTCGAGATTACGTCTGCGCCGCCCCGGTGAACGGGACATGAGGACCGTGGGCCCGCGCGCCCATCCGTGAACGGCGGGCGCGAACGTTCCTCGGCTATTCGTTGCAGGAGCGAAGGAGTTCCTTCAGGACTTCCACGAGATCGTTCTGCTTCTGCTTCAGATCATCAATCCCGTAAACTTGCGCAGGCTTGTTGTCGAGCAGCGTGGGACTACCGAACACCTTCGTGACGTCACCGTCGGGGTTGAACATCGACGTCCCGCGTGTGATCGGCTGGAACGCCGGGCGGCGGGTGCCGGACCCGGTCCCTCGAATGAACTTGACGGCGCCGGAATCGACGCCGCCGCCGATCGTCGGGCCGTCGTTGCCGCGTCCGCTCGTCTTGGCATAGGTAAACCACCAGATCTCGCTCTCGCCCAGTGAAAAGCCGTCGGAGAACGCCTTGATCATCCACGCATACCGATTGCCGGGGACAAACGGGCGGGCGCTGATCGGATACTGCAGCACCGTTAGGCCCAGGTTGGCGCGCTCGAACCAGGAAGGGTTCGACCCCATCGCGTCATACGGCGTCTGCCGCCCGAGCACTTCGACGATCCTGAGCTGGTAGGTGGGACGCTGGCTGCGCAGCGGCGCCGGCGGAAGCCACGAGAAGGTCGGCAGACGATCCTCGACGGTCGATTGATCCGCGGGGAAGACGAGGATGGGGGGGGTCAGCGGCTGCACACGCGCCGACTTGCAGTCGCGGCCGAGCACCTGCGCGCCGCAGTCGAGACGCACCTCGACGCATATCCTGTACTCACCGGCCGGCGCCTGGCCGGTGCGGAGGAATATCTGCTTGTAGCGATCGTCGTAGTAGTTTGCGTCGATCGGCTGGATCTCCGAGCCGCTGACGATCTTGGTTCCCGGTGGGAGCGTGAAGCGCGCCGTGGTTGCATCGACAAGCAGCTTGCCGACGGCGGTTTCCTCCAGGGTTCCGAACAGACAGACCGTGTAGGTGTTCTGCGTGGTGTTGACCAGCTTGATGCGCCAGAGATCCGCGATCTTCAACTGGTTCGGCGCGGGCTGGAAGAGCTGCACCGAGACCTCGGTCTGTGCGACCGAGAAGCCGGAGCAGAGAACGAGGGCGAGCACGATGCGTGCCATGCCCCGAGCGATACGTGAAGCGTCCATTGCCGATCTCCCCAAAAGTTCGGACAGCGAGTGCGAAGGGCCCACGTTACGAGCAGCAGACGGCAGGAGTGGAAGAGCCGCGAAGGTAGTACCGACGGCGACCGGGCGTCGGCTGCATATCGCCCGGCAATCCCAAATCCGGGCGATTTCGTATACGTCCATGTTACGAAGAAGCGGCAGTAGAACAATGGATCGCGGCTTCTTCACGGTGAATAAAACGATGCGGGCCGGACTGCCGAACGCATCATTTCTTCAATCGCACGGCCGGCATCTCGATGTGCCGTTGAACCGCGGACCCGGCGATCCATCTGGAACGGCGGCCGCGAACAATAGTTAGCGTCATCTCCATGCATGTACTCGTAACCGGCGGAACGGGATTTGTGGGCGCCACAACGCTTCGGGCGCTGCTGGCGGCCGGACACACGGTGAGCGCGCTCGTGCGCCCCGGATCGGAGCGGAAGCTGCCGAGCCATGTGCGCTGCCGGGCGATCGCCGGCGACCCGTTGAACGTCGACGACGTGGTACGCGCGATCACCGGCTGCGACGCCGTTGTGCACATGGTCGGAATCAGGCGCGAGCAGATCAGGCGCACCGGCCTGGACTACCGCGATGTGGACGTTGCCTCGGTGGGCGTGATGGTGCGTGCGATGCAGGCGATGGGAGTGCGGCGGCTGTTGCTGTTGAGCGCGGGGGCGATCGGCAAGAGCAGGTATGTACGCTGCAAAGCCGAGGCCGAGCGCATCGCTCTCGACGCCGGACTCGACGTCTCGATCTGGCGCCCGTCGTTCATCCTTGGCCCGGGTCAGCAATGGCCGATCCTCATGGAGCCGATCATTGCCCTGCTCGGGCTGATTCCCGGCCACGTCGGCGACACGGCGAGCCGTGCCCGCGCGGTGCGCCTCGAACAACTCGCCGCGAGCATGGTGTGGGCGCTCGATCATCCCGAGTCGATCGGCACCATCCTCGATGTCCCCCGGATTCGAACGTTTCCAACGACCATCCCCACGTAGACGAATCGGATTTGCAATAACGTACACGACATGCTGCACGAGACCTCTTCGTTCACCGACGAAAGCCATACCGCCGCGCCGCACGAATCGGCTGGAGTTTTGCCGGACCGACGATATATTGCGCGCATGAACGAACAGCCGACGCGAGCGCTTTCGGACGCTCAGCTCCTGGAACGGATCGCCTCGAAGCAAACCGAGGCCCTGTCGCTCCTGTACGACCGGTTCTCCAAACTTTTGTACGGAGTCATCCTCGCGGTCGTGCGTGACACGGACGATGCGGAGGATATCCTGCAGGAGGTGTTCATCCAGGTCTGGAGAAGCGCCTCGACCTATCAGCCGGCGCTCGGCCAGCCGAAGACGTGGCTGGTGCGCCTGGCTCACAATCGCGCCATCGATCTGCTCCGCTCGAAGCGGCATAAGCAGAAGAAGATGGAGATGCAGGGATTCGATGGAAGCGACGACGACATCCGCACCCCCGCGGAATACGTCGCCGACGCAACCTGGCAGTCGACGGTCCACAAGGAGCAGACGGTGTATAT
The DNA here is from genome assembly GCA_964549365.1 of uncultured Alphaproteobacteria bacterium. GTDB lineage: Bacteria > Bacteroidota > Ignavibacteria > OLB7 > OLB7 > JAFDZV01. The sequence continues at coordinate 1,957 of CAZJYH010000080.1, read as the reverse complement.
CTCCAACGCGCTGTCGCAACTGCCGCCGGAGCAGCGATCGCTCATCGACCTTGCGTTCCTGCAGGGCTTCACGCATCAGGAGATCGCTCAGCAGACCGGCATCCCACTGGGCACGGTCAAGACGCGGATCCGCACGGGAATGCAGGGGCTGCGCGCCCATCTGCGTTTCATTGCCGAAGAGATCTGAGCACGTCCGGCCGAGGGCGATCGTCCCCATCCCCTCGCCGACAAACGGGGAATGTTCGGGCCGCGAATGCCGCAACCGGCGGAGGAACAACACGCCCGAAATCCGGAATCGAAACGATAACGTAGACACATATACGGCATGGTGGGTGCCTCCCCCATCAACCCCATGCCCCGCGACCACATGGACAAGAACAATCATACCTCCCCTGATTCACCGGCCGACAATGTCGACCTCTATGCGCTCGGCATGCTCTCGGCCGCCGAGCGGGCGGAGTTCGAGGCGGCCGTACATGCCGGCGAGATCGACGCGAACGATCTCGATGAAAGCCTGCAAACGTTGACCGGCCTGAGCGAGGAGATCGCCGCGGCGATGCCGACCCCGCGCAGAGCGGTGAAGGACGCCCTCATGTCGGCCATCACAGGCCGGCCGGCCGAGTCGGCGCGGCCGAGTTCGAAGGAACAGATGTTCCTGTATGCCAACGACGGCGAGTGGCAGGAACTCTTCCCCGGCATCCGCATTCGCGTGCTCCACTTCAACGAGGCCGACGGGCGAACCATGTTTCTCGCCCGGCTCGACCCGGGAAGCGCCTATCCGGCGCACCGGCACAAAGGGTTGGAGGAGTGCCTCGTGCTCGAGGGTGATCTCAATGTCGACGGGCGCACACTGCGCGCCGGGGACTTCACCGCGGCCTACGACGAGAACGTGCATATCGACACGCACTCGAAGGAGGGCTGTCTGCTGTTGCTCACCTCTCCGCTGAACGACGAGATGCTCGACGACGATCACGCGTAGTCGAAACGCGCGCGGAGCCGGTACCGCACCGGACAAAGTGGAACCGGGGCCATGAGATCGATTCTCATGGCCCCGGTTTGTTTCGGTCGGGCCAGCGGCGGACGCTTCAGCTCGCCCCTACGCCGCCTCGGCAACCGGCGCTGTCGCGGGCGCGGCCTTGGTCTTCTTGTCGTCGGTGAAGCGCACCGACACGATCTTCGAAACGCCGTCCTCCTCCTGCGTCACGCCATACATCGTGTCCGCGGCGGCCATCGTCCGCTTGTTGTGCGTGACGATGATGAACTGCGTCTCGGAGACGAAGCGGCGGATCAGCTGCACGAAGCGGTCGATGTTCGCATCGTCGAGCGGCGCGTCGACCTCGTCGAGGATGCAGAACGGGGAGGGCTTCACCAGGTAGATCGCGAAGAGCAGCGCGATCGCGGTGAGCGTCTTCTCGCCGCCGGAGAGCAGGTCGATCGAGTGCGGACGCTTGCCGCGCGGCTTGGCGATGATCTCGATCGGGGCCTCGAGCGGGTCACCCTCGCCGAGCCGCAGATCGGCCTCGTCCCCCTCGTAGAAGAGCGAGGTGAAGATGCTGACGAAGTTGGCGCGGATCAGATCGAACGTCTCGTTGAACTTGGTCTGCGCCGTGTCGTTGATCTCGGCGATCGTCTCCAGCAGGGTCTTCTCGGCGTTGCGCAGATCCTCGCTCTGCGTGCGCAGAAACTCGTAGCGTGTGTTCTCCTCGCGCCACTCCTCGTACGCCAGAAGGTTCACCGTCCCGAGCATCTTGATGCGGCCCTTGATCGCTCGGAGCTGTTCGCGCAGGTCGCCCATCAGCGTCTCGGTCCCCTCCTCCTCGAACTCCCGGGCCTGAAGGTCCACCTCCAACTCCTCCTTCGCGCGGGCCACCATCGCCTCGGCGCGCATCTGCAGCTCGCTGACCTTCATCTCGAGATCGTGCGCGAGACCGAGCGCCGACTCGTAACCACGGCGCTC
>CAZJYH010000079.1:0-11997 GCA_964549365.1 uncultured Alphaproteobacteria bacterium | reverse complement strand
TCCTGCGCCATGCGAACCAGCGTGTCGTAGATCGCCGAGTCGCCGTGTGGGTGGTAGTTACCCATCGTCTCACCGACGATACGGGCGGACTTCTTGTACGGCCGGTTCGGCGCCAGACCAAGCTCCGACATCGAGTACAACACGCGGCGATGCACGGGCTTCAGCCCATCACGAACATCCGGTAGAGCGCGGGAAACGATCACCGACATCGAGTAGTCGAGATACGACGAGCGCATCTCCTCCTCGAGTGAGACAGGTACGAGCCGTTCGGGAGTTGTTGCCATGAAATAGAGTAGGATCGGATACGATTACCGTTCAGCACGGGCCGATCGAACCGGCTCTCGGCGTCGACGGGCGACGCTCCGGAACCGCTGATCGGCGAGGCGCGCGAGGGCTTGGGAGGCGCTCGCGTCCATACCGCGTGAAAGCCTGCAAAGATACCGATTCCGATGCTTCGGGGAAACCTCCGAACCCGTATAAAATGGCCTTCGGAGCCCGAAAACATCCCACGCAACCAACTGTCACGAACGCCGGCAAACCGACCCTGTCACTTTACGCTTGTGGGCAAACAGGCATGCATCAGAACGTCGAGCACGGCGTCGGGATCGCAGTTGTAGATGCCCGCACCCCAGGCAGCATTCGCCTCCACCACACCCCACCCTCGGCTGCGGATATGGCCCACATCCAACACGATCGCGCGCGGCAGCGCAACCCGCTCATCGGCAAGCACGGCGGCCGCCAGCAACAGCATCGCATCGGCCTCGGCAGACGATACAAGCGGCGGTTCCTCTTCGTCGCAGAGCTCGCCATCCACGGCGTAAAGACTCCAGGTCAGTATTCGGCGATCGAGCGCAAAACACCGGAACTCCAGGTCCCAATGCACCGGCTCGGCAACGATCACCGCTTCGTCGTCATCATACGCAACTGAAAGCTCTCCCGGAGCATACACGCATGCCGGGAAGCTCTTGTCGTTGGGCGGCTTCACGAACACCGGCTCGGTACTCTGCCGTGCTTCGCCCAACGTGCACATCCGTACCCTGCGCAACAGATACTCCTCCGGCAACCTCGGAAGCCAGTCGGCCGAGGGTCGGGCAAGTTCCACTCCGAGCACCTCGGCCAGCATCGGCGCCATCAATGCTTCGACATACAGCAAGGAGCGAGCGGCGATGGCCTCATGCTCCGGAAGCTTCCAGCCGGTGAGCCGCGCCACATGCCAGCCCCTTGCCGACGCCGCGCGCCAGAGCTTCTGCGAGTCCGTGGAGTAACGCGGCGTCAGGTACAGCGTCGTTGTCGGATTGTCGGTCATGGTTAAGAAGAAGAATGATCCGTGGGGATGGAACGGCGCGCGGCCCGCTCGTTCGATCGATGCGGGCCGCGTTCAAAAAGCCTGAACGTCGAGGACCAACGTCACTCGGTCGCGACGGCGTCTGCTGCAGGAGCATGGCTGCCGAGCTTTCCGCCGGCGAGCGTGCAGATCTCGTCATCGTAATGATCGGCGATCATCGCCACCGTGCGCACGGTGGCCTCGAACTCTCCCGTGCTCAGGTCACCGCCGGGGAGCGTCTGCGAGTAGACGATCGTGTCGTCGAACAGCAGGCCGAAGCCGCCGAAATGCAGCTCCACGTTCTTCGCCAGCAGCCAGCGCATGACCTCCGGCGTGATATTGCCGCCGGAGACCATCTGGCTGGTGAACTCCACGGCGCAGTCGTTCTCGTGCCATCCCCGCACGATCACGCTCACCGTTGCCGATCCCTGCTGCACCGTGAAGGTGCTGTCGTCGAACTCGACGAAGTCGGGATAGATTTCCGGGAGATACGCGCGGATGCGCGCACGAGTCTCCTCGATAAGCTCTTGGTTGACGTCCATCAACGTTTCTATGGATTTGATGAGAAATTCAGACAACGTAACGCGGCCACTCGATTCGCGCGCCTACTGGGCGTCGCCTGCGGGGAGCGATCCGGCGGAGGTGGAGCCCATGCCGAGTTGCGCCTTCAGCGCGGCAAGCTCCGAGTCCGCATCACTGGATACGTTCAACTGCTTGAACTGATCCTCGAGCGACGTGTTCTCGCCGGCAAGCTGCGCGAACGCATCGGCCTCCGCCTCCTGCTTCTCCACCTTCTGCTCCAGCTTGTCGAACTTCGAGAACGCATCGCTGCCGACGCCGGCGAACGACTGCGCGATCTGCTTCTTGGCCTTCGCCGCCTGCGCGCGTGCGATCAAGGTATTCTGGCGCATCCGCGCCTCGTCCAGCTTCCCCTTGATCTGATCGAGCTGCCCGCGAAGGCTCGTCGACGTCGTGCGCGCCTCGCCGAGCATGCGCTCGAGATCCATCACATTCTTCGAGATCATGTTCTTACGCTCCAGCGCAGCCTTCGCCAGATCGTCACGTCCCGCACTCACGGCCTGAACGGCCTTCTGCTGCCAGCCGTTCGCCTCGGCCGTCTGCTTGTTGTACTGCCGCTCGAGCTGCTTCTCGTTGGCGATCGCACTCCCCACCGCGATCGTCGCCTTGTTGACGGCCTCCTCCATCTCGATGACCATCTGCTTGATCATCTTCTCGGGATCTTCCGCCCGGTCAAGGAGATCGTTGATGTTGGCCTTCATGATGTCGGCCATACGCCCGAAGATACTCATGTCGCTTACCTCGAAAGAGTTATGTGTTAGGCTGAACGGTATTCAACTGTCATGTTCACAACGCACATGCAAGCTACACCGGCAGGGCGCCCTTACGGAGAAACCGCCCCGGATGTTTCTTCGATCGGGCCTAATTCCACCAGCGGCTCCCCTTTTTTCACCGGCTGCCCGGTCTTCACGAAGATCCGCAGAACCCGCAGCCGGCCCGGAGACTTGATGGCGTTCTCCATCTTCATCGCTTCGAGAAACAGAAGCGTATCCCCCTTCTCCACGACATCCCCCGGCGCCACGAGGATCGCTCCGACAAGCCCGGGCATCGGCGCGCGAATGATGATCTCACCCAGGCCCGCGGCCCGCGTGCTCTTGCGAAGGGAGAGAAGATGTTCATCCCGCGGCGTCACCAGATGCACGCGCACCGCCTCGCCGCGGAGGTAGACAACGTACTCATGATCGCCGGAGCTCTCTTCCACATACAACGGAACAATCGAGCCGTCCGGGAGCGTTCCCGTGAAGCTTCGAAGGCGCCGGCCGTCGGACAGCGGAGCGGGAGTGGACGCCGATTCCAGGAGGACGCCCTCCTCGGTTGCCTCGGCGTGAAGCCTGGTCGAGCCGGCCTCGATCGTGTAGGTATTGGTGCTGGTATTCACGGCGGCTAACATAGAGATTCCGCAGCCCGTTGGCAAAACACCCGAACCGCCCCGCTCCGAACGAATTCCGGCACACGCAGGTTCGTAGCAACTTGATACGAACAATCAGCCCTCATCGTGCGTCTCGACCGTAATGTTATCGATCGTTGACCGTGGAAGGTAGGATCATGAGCTTCATCCCTGATACCGACGACGAGCCCGACGAACGTCGCTTTGACGGCAGTCCGTTGGAGAGCTTCACATACCCCGCAGCACACTCAGACGAATCCAGTCGCCCGCACACGGGCGCGCTCCTGAACGAACCGACTCCCACGGTCGACGGCGCGCATCGGAACGACGGCGCGCGCATCGCCGCGGCACCGAGCGCACACGATGCGCCTCGCGCGGCCGGCGCATCAACATCGCGCACGCCGAGTCCGCTCACCGAGGGCCCGATCGCCGGCACGTTGTGGCGCCTGGCCGTGCCGATGGCGTTCGGGTTCGTGATCAATGCGGTCTACTCGTGGACCAACATGTATTTCGTATCGCGGCTGGGTGATTCCGCAACCGCCGCGATCGGGTTCAGCGATCAGATCAACCTGGTGATCTTCACGATCGGCAGCGGCTTCTGTATCGGCACGGGGATCATCGTGGCGCGGCGCATCGGCGAACGCCGGTTCAAGGAAGCGTCGGTGATCGCCACGCAGGCGTTCAGCTTCATGGCGCTCTACGCTTCGCTCGCGGCCGTGGCCTTATGGTTCGTGCTTCCCGAGCTTCTGGTGCTGCTCAACCTGCAGGGCGAAGTGCTCGCCAACACGCGCGCCTACCTGTTGACCATGCTGATCGGCTTCCCCGCCAACCTGCTGGTGTTCCAGGCGAACTCCTCGATTCGCTCCACCGGCAACGCGGTGTTCCCGATGACCGTGGCGATCATCTGCGCAGTCACCAACGCTCTGCTCGATCCGCTGTTGATCTTCGGACTCTGGGGGATGCCGAAGCTCGGGGTGCAGGGCGCGGCGGTGGCAACGGTGACCGCGCAGTGGCTCGGCGCACTGATCTGCACCTACGCATTGTACAGCGGCAAGCTCAACTTCCGGCTGTATCCGCCGACGCTCCGCTTCAACCGTGACATCATCGGCGGCATCTTCAAGCTCGGCATGCCGTCTTCGCTGCAGACGCTCGCGGTGAGCATCTCGAGGGTGGCCGTGATCTCCGTCGCGAACGCCTTCGGCACGGCGGCGGTGGCGGCCTACACGATCGGACTGCGCGTGGACGTATTGGTGATGATGCCGATCTTCGCCACCAGCATCGCCATCGAGACGCTCGTCAGCCAGAACATCGGCGCGCGCCGGCTGGACCGCGTGCGGCAGTTCTACCGCACCGCCCTGCGCCATCTCAGCGGCGTGATCGTTGCGATGGGGATTGCCATCTACTTTCTCGCCGAGCCGATCGCGCGCACCTTCACGCACGATCAGCAGGTTGCGGCGCTTACCGTGCAGTACCTGCACATCGCGGTGTTCGGCTATCTGTTCTTCTCCATCGGCCAGGCCGCCACCCGCTCGCTGTCGGGCGCCGGGCACGCGTTCCGGTCGCTCCTGATCGTGGTACTGGTGCTCTTCGCGCTCCAGCTCCCGCTTGCCTTCGCGCTCTCGCGAATCCCGGCCCTTGGTGTAACCGGCGTGTTCCTTGCGATCACCGGCAGCTTCCTCGTCTACGCGCTCATCGGAACGCGCGCCGTGCGCGGTGATGCGTGGATGATGAAGAAGGTGTGAGGCGTGAGGCGTGGGGCGTGTAGCGTGTAGCGTGTAGCGTGGGACGTGTAGCGTGGGGCGTGCAGCGTGAGGCGTGCAGCGTGAGGCGTACAGCGTGAGGCGCTCAGCGTGGCATGTGCGCCTTTGCGTTCTCCGCGTCATCTGCGGTGAAATCTTCCGGATGATGGACGCCCGCCTCCGTCGTCAACGCGGCGCATCGTCCGGGCCCGGGCTCAACAGCAGCGCGGCGGCGGCGAACTCCTCCGGCGTGTTGATGTTCGCCAGCCGCGGCCGCAGCGGTTCCGGCACATCGGGCCGGATCACTGCGGCGCCCGCGAGCGCTCGCTGAACCGACCGTTCACCTCGAGCAAGGGCCTCGACGATTCGTGGAAGGGCTCTCGACGAATAGACGGCAAAGAGGGGCTCCGAACGCGCGCCGTTGTTCGGCACCACTGCATCCCACGCGTCGGAATCGGGGACCTGATCAGCCAGCCAGCAGAATGCGTCCGGGATCAACAAGGGCATGTCGCATCCGACCACGATCGCCGCGGACTCCAGCGTCCGCAGCGCCGTGGCGATTCCGCCGAGCGGTCCCGCGCCCGGATGCTCGTCCACGGTGAACCGCACCGCGTCGCTCCGCTGTGCCCACTCCGCGTGGTCGCGTCCCACCACCAGCACGCTCCCCATGCTCTGGACGCCGACGCGCGCCACACGCTCGAGCATCGAGACGCCTCCGATGCGAAGCGCGGCCTTGTCGCGCCCCATCCGCCGGCCCATGCCCCCTGCCATCACCGCCACCGCGATCGGAATGTCTCGTGTCATATGCGGGAACCAATCGATTCGTTTTCGGCCGGAATGAAGAAACAATGCCCCGGCCGGGGCCGGCGACAGCGCGCCGCCGCCGGCACGGCACACGCCATCGGCACAGCACACGCAGCCGTTTGATCGCCCGGCAGCGCCGGTTGCTCATTCGTGATATCCACGGCGCATCGATGTACGCAACTTGTCGGCACCAAATTCTCAACCGTCAACAACATCAGGACAACACACCATGAACTCCCTCCTGACGATCCGAACCAGCGTTCTGCTGGCCGCCATCCTCCTGATAGCAGGCTCCGCCGCGGCCCGCGCGCAATGCCCGCCCGGATGGACTCAGTCGACGAACCTCATCCCCGTCTCCATTACCGGATGCACCTGCATGTTCAACGTAACGTGGTGCAAGAGTCCGGGTTTCCCCGTCGAGTACTACATCTACGCGGTAACGCCCGCCGGAAGCCCTCCGTGCGCGATGTCGTGCTGGGCAAACCTCACCGCCGGCGAATTTTATACGATCATGCGAAGCGCCGTCCTCAACGTCGAGTGCGCCAACTTCTGTTTCCAGAACGGCCCGGGCGCGTCGGAGACGGTGATCGTCTCGCATCCGGACTGCATCAAGAAGGCGACGTCGCTTACAACGAGCTTCCTGCCCTGCGGCAGCGATCCCGGCAAGTGTACGGTCACCTACCAGATCACCTGCACCGGACAGTATGAGGGGGGCCCCTGCACATCGGTGGAGCTGAGCCGCACCAACACCGGCGGCGGCGATTGCCCGTTCCCGTGCCAGCGCTCGTGCTCTTCCAACTGACGCCGACGTCTCGTCCGATCGGCCCCCGCGTCGAAGCCCGTTGTTGTTCGACTGCGGACCGATCGGCTCATGAACCCCGAGAACGGGCGGCGGCGCGGTGCAAGCTCCGTCGCCCGTTCCTGCCGTTCTGCCAACAGGCACTGTGCGCGGCGCGGCATGCGTGCCGGCCCCGGTTGCCCACGCCGTGCGCGCAGGGTCCGAAGGCTCTACCCCACGTGCGGGCCGTCGGCCTGTGCCGCCGCACCGCTCTGCTTCGCCTCCTCCTCCCTGACCCACGACCACACGGCGACGGTGCCCGGCATGCCGAGCGTCCCGGCCGCAAGCGCCACCACCTGCTCGATCTCCTCCATCGTGATCCCCATCGCCAACGCCTTGCGGGTGTTCGAGTGCACCGGACCCGGACGCATCGCCCCGACGGCGACCGCCAGCTTCAGAAGGCGCTGCGTGCGCTCATCGAGCGGGCCCTCGCCCCCCGCGGCGTTGATCGTGCCCCACGCCTCACCCAGCGCAGGAAAGCGTTCGACGAACGCGCTATATGTCTTCGGCGGCTTCGGGAAGGTCCCCATGGCACTCGTCTCCTGAATACATTGTCGGAAGTGTTACCGATCGAGCCTCAAATCTATCGCGGTCGCGCGGCCGATGCAATCGTCCCCGAATCGCCTCGCTCGATCCGGCCCTGCCGCAACGGTTGCTCCGGGCGGGTTGCGCGCTTGCACTCTACGCGGAGGGTTGTAGCTTTGGCGCGTCCCGATCGAAACCCGTCATCGTGCAGTCCGTGCACATGGCACCCGCCGCGGTGCCGATTTTGATACACGCCGTTGAGATCCTCGCGCATCCCCGAACCGACGATGCGCGACATGTTTCCAACCAAACACGGGTCCGCCATGCTTCTGTATCTCATGCGCCACGGTGTTGCCGAGGACGCATCCCCCACCGGACGCGACGCGGATCGTCCGCTTTCGCGGGAGGGAACGCTGCGCACGGCGATGGTGGCGAAGGGGTTTGCGCGCCTCGCCCCGGAGTTCGATCGCGTGATCACGAGCCCGTACGCCAGAGCCCGAGCGACGGCGGAGATCGTGGCGCGCATCTGCAATCATGCGGCCGATCCGCTGCACGACGAGCGGATGGTGCCGCACGCACGTTTCGACGACTTCAGCGATTTGCTGCGCGAGCACGACGACGTCGAGACGCTGGTGGTTGTGGGGCACGAGCCCAGCATGAGCGGCTTCATCAGCGCCCTTTGCGCCGGCGGCGCGCTCGACATCGACGTGCGGAAAGCATCGGTGACGGCCGTTCAGTTGACACGATTCCGTCCGCACCCCGCCGGTACTCTCCTGTGGTCGTTGCCACCGAAAGTGTTCGAGGCATTGTCGCGATGAACGTCAGCAATCCTTCAACTCCGCCGGCATTTGCGTTCGGCGGCGCCGAGCGTCAACCCATTCATCAACCGAATCGAAGCACACCGTGAAGCAGACCGTCACCAGATCGCAGGATCCGGGCGCCGAAGGACGTCGCCTCAGCGCCGGCCTTCTCCCATCGCTCGGACTCTTCACCACCACGATGATCGTGGTGGGAGCCGTGATCGGCTCCGGAATCTTCCGAAAGCCCGGCGTGATGGCCGGCGACCTCATCGCGCACGGCGTCGGCAGTCCGGAACTGCTGCTCGGGGTATGGGCGCTGGCCGGGGTGATCACGCTGTTCGGCGCGCTGACGAACGCCGAGATCGCCGGGATGATACCGGAGACGGGGGGGCAGTTCATCTACTTCGATCGGATGTACGGATCGTTCACGGCATACCTGTACGGATGGTCCGTCTTCGGCGTGATCCAGACCGGCAGCATCGCTTCGATCGCCTATGTGTTCGCCGAGTACCTGGCACGCTTCGTCGAGTTGCCGCACCTGTCGGCTGCAGCCGAAGCGTTCGCCATCCATCTGCCGTTCATCGGCGACATCAATCCGCTCGCCAACATCGGCGTGAAGGTAACCGCGGCCGCGCTGATCATCACGCTGACAACCATCAACTATCTCGGCGTACGGTTCGGCGGCGTTGTGCAGAACATCTTCACGGTGTCGAAGGTGCTCGCCATGCTTGCGCTCGTCGCGATGGCGTTCATCCTCCCCGAGATCGGCAACACCGCCAACATCACCACCGGAAGCGTTGCGAAGATGACGGGCGAAGGAGGCATGTGGGGAATCGCGCTGGCCGTGGCGGCCGCGCTGCAGGGGGCGTTCTGGGCGTACGACGGCTGGAACAACGTCACGTACATCGCGGGCGAGGTGCGCAACCCGCAGCGCAACATCCCGCGCGCGCTCATCACCGGCATGTTCATCATCATCGGCGTGTACCTGCTGATCAACCTTGCGTATTGCTACGTGCTGCCGATCGACATGATGGCGAAGTCGGAGCTTGTGGCGGCGGATGTGGCAGAGAAGTTCTTCAACGGCGGCGGTGCATGGATCGCGGCGGCCGTTCTGATCTCCACGTTCGGCACCACCAACGGCACCATCCTGGCGAGCGCCCGCGTCTACTTCTCGATGGCACGCCGTAATGTGTTCCCGCGCTTTCTCGGCAACGCGCATCCGCGGTTCCATACGCCCGCCTCGTCGCTCCTCGTGCAGTGTTTCTGGAGCGTTGTGCTCCTGTTCAGTGGAACGTTCGACACCCTGACCGACACGCTCATCTTCGTGAGCTGGATGTTCTACGCGGCGGGGGCGTTCGGCGTCTTCGTGCTCCGCCGCAAGGAGCCCGACACGCCGCGCCCGTACCGCGTCCCGGGTTATCCCGTGATCCCGGCCATCTTCGTGGTCTTCGCCGTGATCTATCTCATCCTCACGGTCTACAACGATATCACGGGCTACCAGGCCGCGGTGGCGGCGGGGAAGCCGGCCATCATCAACTCGGCGTTCGGATTGCTGCTGGTGGCCGTCGGCATCCCGTTCTACTTCTACTATCGCCGGCGCGCGAACCGCGCCGAGTCGCTGCCTGACGTGATCGAGTGATCGGTTGCGGGACGGCACCGCCGCGTGCGATGCGCCGCGTGCGATGCGCCGCGTGCGATGTGCCGCGCTGCGCGGGCGTTCGTCGGCGACGGGGTCGCGACCCCGCTTCATGTTGTCGACAACACGAACGGCTCAAGGAGCGCGCTCATGCCCTCGTCGCTGGTCTATTTTATCATAAGCCTGATCGCCGTGGTGTTCCTCATCACGGCGATCGGCTCGCCGCTGGCGCGTGCGCGGCTACGGCGGGCGTATCCCCAGCTCTTCGAGCCGGTGGATCCGGCCGGCATCGTCTTCCGACGAACGTCCGTGCAGCTTACGGTGACCAACCCACCGCGCATTCCGTTCAAGAGCCGTGAGACGACGGTCGAGGTGATCGTCACGGGCACCGAGCTGATCGTTCGTCCTGAAGGTCCGGCGTTCCTCTTCTTCCCGAATCGCTTTCTGTTGCTGCGCGTGCCGCTCGACGAGGTGGAGATGGCAGGAACCGAGGAGAACATGAGCAGTGCGATCGTGCGCCTCCGGACGATGGATCGTCGAACGCGCATGGAGCTCCGGCTGTTGATGCGGCAGTATCGGGAGTTCGCCGATGCGGTGACCGGCGCGCAACATCACGGCCGCGCGATGGAAAGGGCGGCGGACGGATCGGATGGTGCCGGAACGCAGGGGATCGGCGTTGCCGGCTGAACATCGGGCTTCGCGCCCGGTTGCACAAGCGGAACGGATGAAGCGGGCGGGGCGGGCGACGCAGGTCGTGTCCCGGCCCCTACGCTCCGGCATCTATCCCGGCAGAAATCCGACGGCGACATCGCGCATGGCGAGCCACGTGACCGTGATCTCCTCCCCGTCCTGATCGCGGAACACCACGCCGCGCAGCACCACGCTGGTCCGGAAGGGCGAATTGATCGGCGCGTTATCCGCCGACAGCGAGATCGTGACGCTTCCTCTCACCGCGTGGTAGATCGTCGGCGGCGGCACATTTGACGAAATCACGTCATTGCAATACGGCACGATCGTCGGCCGGATGCTCCAGTGGTCGATCGTGACCATGAGCCCGGCGGTCGGGACGGAAAGATCGAACGTGCGCGGTGTTGTGAGGCCGAGCGAGTCGCGCATGGCGTTCACGTTGAGGAAGAAGTGGCCGTCGGCCGACTCGAGATGCACCGAGGCGGCGGCGCATCCGAACGCCGTGGACTTGAACGGGATGGATGATTCCGTGATCGGTGATGTCGGTTCGCGGCAGCATCCCGTTGCGATGATCGCCGCGCATGCCGCCGTTCCACAAATGATGGACACAACTACCCGAGTTCCGACGTTCATGATGCCCCTCCCTGTTTGAGGAGTGACACCGAAGGCGTCGATCGTAACGGAGTAGGCCGGCGTCGTCGCGAGCCCTCGACGATCGCATTGCCGCCGCGCGCAATCTACCCCGCGTACCAGCCCACCGTGATGTCCGCGATGACGACCGTTGGGATCGTGACCCGCCGATTATCCGCCCCTTCGACCACAACGTCCTCCAGCTGCACGTTCGCCTTGTACAACGGATCAGCCACGGTGGTCGTGTCGTTGGAGAGCTGGATCGTCACACGCCCGGAGACGGCCTTCCATTCGACGGGGAGCGGCGTGGCGGTGTTGATCACATCGTTGCAGTAGCGGACGTCGGTGACGCGCGAGGGATACCGATCAACCCAGACGCGCAGCCCCGCCCGCGCGCTGCCGATGTCGAACGTCGCCGGCCTCGACGACAACCCCAGCGTCCCCTTCTCCGCCGATATCACGATCGCGGACTTGCCGTCGACGCTGAATCGATAGACGAAGATGTCGCCGCAGCCGGAAGCGTTCCCGGTGAACTCGGTGGAAGGCGGCGCATCGTTGACGCCCACCGAACAGCCCGTCGGCGCGGCGACGGCCACGCAGCAGAACACGCCGGCTAGAAGGGCGAACGAACGGATCGACAGGAACTGATTCACGAGAGACTCTCCGGTAATCGACCAACAAGACACGCAGGGGACCTCGGTATAACCGTGCATCATCGAGCACACGCAAACTTACGTCGACGACGCGTGCGACGCACGACACGTCGCAACGCGAGGGGGATCAACCGACCCGCCGGAAGAGCGCGCCGAAGAAGCCGTCGGTGCCGTGGCGATGGGGGAACGCGCGGAACGCCCCCTGATCCGTCACCATCCCGGCCGGAGCGGTCACGCGCAGAGGCTCCCATCCCGTCTGTTCGGCGAGGAATCGTTCCGCCTGTTCCTCGTTCTCCTCGCGCAGCAGCGAACAGGTCGCGTAGAGGAGTAATCCCCCCGGCTTCACCAACGCGGCGTACTCGCGCAGAATGTCGGCCTGCTGCAGCACCAGGCGC
>CAZJYH010000078.1:7814-11998 GCA_964549365.1 uncultured Alphaproteobacteria bacterium | reverse complement strand
TCCATGTAACGATTCCTGAAATTACCGCCGAACATTGGGCGGTAAATATTCGCATGATAAAATCGGGAGTCGTGGATGTTAGGAATGGGGATCAATGGGTTGTATACTGATCGACAGCTCTTGAAGCGTTGAGAACCGCAAACTCCCTTTGCAGAGAAAATTTATCGTACGACAACAGGACTCCTCATGCTCAGATTAACACGGTGTCAAATGAAATTTCTCCCGGTGCTTCTCATGGTGATAACCATGTCGGGCTTCTTGCACGGCCAGACGCCTCCTACTCTGGGCTCGACCGTCACGTATGGTGCGTTTACCGGCGTCGGTGGAGTGACAAATACGGGATTGACCCAGATCTACGGCGACATCGGCACCAATGCGGGACAATTCACCGGCTTCCCTCCGGGCCAGTATACCGGCGCCAAACACGTGGAGGATCCTGCGTCGCTCGTCGCGAAGAATGACCTGACCACCGTCTGGAATCAGATGGGCGCCATTCCGTGTGATGCGACATTATCGGTCACAATGGGAAATGGACAGATCCTTACACCGAAGACGTACTGTGTGGGCAAGGCATCGACGATTGCGGGCAATCTCGTTCTGGATGCGCAGGGAAATCCGAATGCGATCTTTATCATCAAGGTTGGTGGGGCATTGGATGTGGCGGCGACTTCGAACATCACTCTGATTAATCTCGCGCAGGCCGGCAATGTTTACTGGAGAATCGACGGCGCGGTGAGCATCCTCGACAACTCAATTTTCAAGGGGACGATCGTGGCGAACGGCGCGATCCATCTGTATGGTGGGGTGGCGCTCGACGGGCGAGCGCTCTCGGTAGTGGGGGCGATCACCATGGCATCGAACAGGATCACCGTGCCGGTGAACACACAGACCGCGACTCTCGTGGTGGTTCGTCCGGCTCTCGGCGACACGGTCATCGGCGGAACGCAGAATTATCGTATCGAATTTATCGGGGTAAACATTACCCAACTGAAGGGATTCGAGTATTCCCTCGACAGCGGAATGACGTGGATCCCCATTGGTGTCGTACGCAGCGACTCTTCCTACTACCTGTGGAATGTTCCGGCGACTCCTTCGACGCGCGCGCTTGTCCGCATCACCGACTCGAACGGTGTTATGGGAACCAGCGGGATATTTGTGATCAAATCCGGTTCGAGCGTCGGATCGATCAACTCGCTGAGCCTGCTCGGCCCCGTCAACAACCGGATCGGCAACGGCATGCCGATGCAGATCAGCTGGACCTATACTCCCGACATCGGCACATCGGTGGATGTCGAGTATTCGCTCGACAGCGGGAATACCTGGACATGGATCGCCACCGTGCCCACCAATGGGCTGCAGAGCGTCACGTGGACCACCCCGGCTTCCGGCACCTATGATGCGGCATTGATCCGGGTGACGAGCACGCTGGGAATGCGGCGGATATCCGATGCGTTCAGGATCGGCACGATCGCCGGGATCGACGATCGGGGCGTGGCGGAAGGGTACGCGATCACCATGTCGCCCAACCCCGTTGCCGGTATCGTCACCATCGGATTCACGATCCCAACCGGCGGTCCGGCCAGGATCGTGGTTGTTGACGGACTCGGGCGTGAGGTCGGTGCCGTGACATCGCGGAACTTCTCGGCGGGGAATCACAGCATACAGTTCGATGCCTCCGGGCTTCCGAGCGGGGTCTATACCTGGACGCTCACGATGGCGAACGCCGGCGTGAACGGCAGAATGACGGTCGTGCGGTAGATACAGTGCTGCAACGATGCGTCATCCGTCGCGATGCCGACGTTGCTGTATCGCCGGGAGCATGACAGATCCGGCGCCGGTGATGCGCCGTGCAAACGCAGAGAAGGCCCGTCGATAATTGACGGGCCTTCTCGTTGTTTCCGATATGGACGTGCACGTCGTCATGACGATGCTCGTGATACTCCGGCGCTCCGCAATGTGCATGAGGCGCGGTTCGGAGCATAACCGGTCCGCGGTACCTTACTCCACCTTGAACTCCTTGGACTGCAGCAGCTTGCCGCCGGATGAGACGTTCACCTTGTACGTGCCCACCGGCCAGTCCCTCGGCAGGGAGTAGTCCACCGTGATCGTGTTCTCCATGCCGCCCAGCTCGAAATCCTTCGTGAGCACGCTGACGTTTTTGCCGTCGGGCGTGTCCACCGCGATCAG
The DNA here is from genome assembly GCA_964549365.1 of uncultured Alphaproteobacteria bacterium. Classification (GTDB taxonomy): domain Bacteria; phylum Bacteroidota; class Ignavibacteria; order OLB7; family OLB7; genus JAFDZV01. The sequence continues at coordinate 9,811 of CAZJYH010000078.1, read as the reverse complement.
CTCGGTGGCGATCTTCTTGTCGATGCCGACGTCCAGCTTGATCGACGCATGGAACAGATGGTCGGTGCTCTTGATTGCCTCCACCGTCTCGCCCGCCTTGCCGTTGCCGTCGTCGCGCATGATGGTGATGCTCTCGACGCTGGTCGGGCCGTCGTGGCTGCACGCCACGAACGGAGCGAGCGCAACGACGGCGATGATGGGAATGAAGAAATGTCGCATTCGATTCAACTCCTAAGGAGTACGGACATGAGTATGAATGGAGCCTCGATCGGAACGTCCGTTCCGGTCGTGCGGAGCCGGCGGATGGCCCACTCTCGGGTTGGAGTGACAATATAGGTTCCTGCCCGTCGGCGACCGGCGGAATTCCCGTCGGCGGCGCACCGGCTCGCGGCCGGGACCGATGGTCCCCAACGGAAGTATGGCGGGCACATCGTGCCCGCCATTCCTTCACGGCGAATCTCGATCGATCGTGTTCGGGTGTGTGCCGATCACTTGCAAGGCTGTCCGAGACAGAACGCCACCGGCGTCACCTCGATGTGCGGGCACTTCTCGTCCGGCGACTGCACGAGACAGGCGCGCACGCAACAGACCGGCCCCACCTGCAGCGTCGGCGTACAGACGGCGGCGGCCGGGTCGTTCAGCGGATAACATCCCCCGTCGCACAGGCTGATGCACGCGTCCTGCCAGTCGCCGCATGGGATCACGAGCGAGCCGCCGGGGGCCACCGTCTCACATATCGTATATCCGGAGGGCGAGACGCGATAGCAGATCGTCACCTTGCAGGCGACGTCCTTTGCGATGTCGATCCGGATGGTCGAGCACGAGCACGAGATCTGTGCCGATGCGGTGGCGGCCGATGCGAGCAACAGACCGCCCACCAGGGCGATCGAGAGCATAGCGATACGCAGGCGTGAGAACAAGCGGTGTTCCATGATAAACCTCCAAGGCGTTTGATGTGAGTGTTCTCCGCGGCGCCCGCTTCATGCGCCGCGCCGCGGAGCGGTAACGAGGCAATCGCCGATCGACGAGCACGGCTCATCGGTGCGAGCGTCAACAGCCGAGACAGGCCGACGGCTTCACCTTCAGGATCAGGCACTCGGCCACCGACGACTCCATGCAGATATCCACGCAACACCCGGTGCGGGCGCAGACACAGCGAAGGCAGGCTCCGAGCTTCGGCAGGCAGTGGTAGACGCCGTGGCAGTCACGAATGCGATAACGGTTCAGCTGCGCGCAGTCGACGATGTGGTCGCCGGGGGCGAACGTTACGCAGGCGACCGCGGACGGGTCGCAGAGCACGATCCCGCACGCGAGGTTCGGATCGATCGAGATGGTGGCGCTGCCGCATGCGCACGGGGCGGGCGGGCACAGGACCGGCTGCGCAACCGCCGTGCCGGCGGCGATCAGCATGAGTAGGGCGCCGGCCGCCGCGACGGCGATGAACCTGGTTCGAATGGCGTTGATGTTCATGATCGTTTCCTCCAGTCGGACAAAGTGAAAGGTGTGCGCCGGCGTTCACCCTCGGCGTTCGGCCGTGGGCGCCCGGAGACGCGTTGAGAACAACGGGGAGGAGAGAATGCTGCGAGCGGGATGGCGGCAGCGCGACGCCTTGATTATGTGCGCGCTCGGGGGGACCATCGGGGCGGGACCTGTTCGTGTCTGCAACTTCGTTAGTACTGCGGTGCTCGGGAAGTACATGATTGGGTACCTCCGGGGGCGTTGAGCGTCGTAGCGTTCAGCGTGATGCGTGCAGCATTGTGCGTGGTCTCTTCGCGTTCTCTGCGCCTTCGCGGTTGTTTCGTGTCATACCCTGTTCGGCCGGGGTTGACCCCGGGCGCGTTGTTAGCCGGGTCGCGGAGTCAACTCCACGACAACACAGAACGCAAAAGGCCCGTCGTTGCCGAGGGGCCTTCATCATCTCTCCGTTCGTCTGGCGCTGACATGTTCGGCCGGGGTTGACCCCGGGCGCGTTGTTAGCCGGGTCGCGGAGTCAACTC
>CAZJYH010000078.1:5725-7714 GCA_964549365.1 uncultured Alphaproteobacteria bacterium | reverse complement strand
ACCCGCAACACCTCCGGCCCACGGAGCCGGAAGTGGTCACCATGCAAAAGGCCCGTCGTTGCCGACAGGCCTTGAGTGCTCCGCGAGTAGGATTCGAACCCGCAACACCTCCGGCCCACGGAGCCGGAAGTGGTCACCATGCAAAAGGCCCGTCGTTGCCGACAGGCCTTGAGTGCTCCGCGAGTAGGATTCGAACCTACAACCCTCCGGTTAACAGCCGGATGCTCCACCGTTGAGCTATCGCGGAATGAAAGGACTGCAAATATATTGGGCTGATCGCCGGAGCGCAAGCAGAAAGTTGCCCGGCGCTGTTACGAGCTGTGGCGCCGGGCGGGTGGCTCTCCGACGTTTGTTCCAGCGGCACACTTCTCGCGCCCGGTCCTACACCGTCGCCTGCTCCTCTTTCCACTCGCGCACCAGGCGCTCGTACTCCAGCGCAAGCTGCGCGGAGCGTTCGCGGTCGGCGGTCTCCACCACCACGTGGAAGAGCGGGCGCTCCTTGTCCGGGATCAACAGCACCCAGTCGTCCCCCATGAAGATCTTCACGCCGTCGATCAACAGCCGCTCGCGTCCTTCGCTGAACTCCATCGCGCGGCGCATCACGCGCCCCTTCAGCTCCCACGGGCACTCCACCGAGCGTTCGGTGACGGCGCGCTGCGGCAGCTCGCGGTGCAGTTGCCCCAGCGTGGTGCCGGTGAGCGCCACCATCTCCACCCACTTGGCCGAGGCGTACCTGCCGTCCACCGAGAAGAGGAACTCCGGGAAGATGAAGCCGCCGCGCGTCCCCCCCACGAAGGCCACCTCCTTGTCGCCGGTGGCATCCATCATCGCCGAGTGGTTGTTGCGGGTGTAGACCACCTCGACGCCGTATTCGGCCGCGATCGTCTCTACGTCGGTGGAGGCGAGGATCGGCACGGCGATCTTCTTCACCTTCCCCTTGTTGGTCTCAAGGAACAGCTTGATCACGATCGTCAGCAGGCGATAGTTGTGGATCGGCTCGCCGAGCTCCGACACGGCCGAGATCTTCTCGGCGCCGGGATCGATCAGGAAGCCGAAGTCGTAGCCGAGCGAGGTCACCACCTCGCCGAGCTTCTTCTTGGCGGCCTCCACCTCCTCGCGCTCGCGCGCCATGCGCGTGGGGTCCAGATACGAGTTCAACGCGATCACCTCCGGGCCCAGCGAGCCGAGGATGTTCGGCAGCAGCGACGAGGCCACACCGTACGAGAAGTCGTACGCCACCTTGAAGCGCGCGTCGCGGATCGCCCCTTCGTTCAGCGACTCCAGGAACCGCGAGATGTAGCTTTCGTTCGTCCGCTCCGGGAAGTAGATGCTTCCCACCTCGTCGTAGCCCGCGCGCTGATACTCCTCGCCGAAGAAGAGGCGCTCCACCGTCTTCGTCTTGCCGGCGGGCATGTCCTTGCCGTCGGCGCTGAAGAAGATGATGTCGGTTTTGCGGCGGTCGTGTGGCGACTTGCGGATGTGCACGCCGGCCACCTGCTTGCCGTTGCGGAGCTCCGACCGGGTGATCGGGATCGGCGTGGACTGCAGGTCGTTGACCATCACGCCGGCGCTCATCAGCCCGGTGGAGATCGAGCGGTGGATCATGCGCGACACGTTGTCGGCGTCGCGGCTGATCGCAACCGCGCGCCCCTTGCCCGCGAAGGCGCCCAGCGCCGCGCCGAGCTTCGCGCCGAACTCCGGGTTCATCTCGATGTTCGACAGCCCGGTGATGCGCGCGTCGGTGAACAGCTCGCGCTGCCAGCGGTCCGCCCAGACGAGGCTGGAGGAGAGCGTGGCGCGCGACTCCACCTCCTTGTCGGGCCACAACTTGATGTTCGCAAGCAGCCGGGCGCCGTCGCCGATGCGGCACCGATCGGCCACGAACACGTTCTCGTTGATCACCACATCGTTGCCGACCTCCACGTACGTGCAGACCACGTCGTCGGTCAGGTGCGCATCGATCTCGTTCACGTCGGTCATCGCTCTCCC
>CAZJYH010000078.1:0-5715 GCA_964549365.1 uncultured Alphaproteobacteria bacterium | reverse complement strand
TGCGACCAGATCACGGAGTTGCGCAGCTCGGCGCCGGCGTCGATCAGGCAGCCGTCGCCAACCACCGTGTTGGCAAGCAGCGCACCGCGGCCCACCGTGACGTTGTCGCCCAGCACGACGGTTCCCTCGAACTGCACGTCGTCCGCGATGAAGGTCCCCTCGCCCAGGTACACGTTGCCGCGCTTCTTGCCGGGGAGTTCGATCTTCACCGTGCCGCGCAGGGCGTCCATGTGGGCGGTCTGATACTCCGTGAGGTTGCCGATGTCGCGCCAGTAACCGTCGGCGATGTAGCCGTACAGGCCGAGATCCTCGCGCAGCATGTGGGGGTACAGATCCTTCGAGAAATCATACTCCCGTTTGTACGGGATCAGGTCCAGCACGTCAGGCTCCAGAATGTAGATGCCGGTGTTGATCGTGTCGCTGAAGACCTCGCCCCACTGTGGCTTCTCGAGGAAACGGGTGATCTTCCCGTCGTCGTTCGTCATCACCACGCCGAACGCGAGCGGATCGGGGACACGCGTCAGCACCACCGTCGCGCGCGCCTTCTTCTCCTCGTGGAAGGCGATCGCCTTCGCCAGGTTGAAGTCCGTCAGGACGTCGCCGGAGATGATGATGAATCGCTCGTCGAGAAACTCGTACGCGTTGCGCACCGAGCCGGCGGTGCCGAAGTCCGCCTCGGACTGCACGTAGTGCATGTCGACGCCGAACGCGGAGCCGTTGCCGAAGTACGTGGTGATCACCTCCGGCTGATAGTAGAGCAGCGAGAGCACCTCACGGATGCCGAGCTTCGGCAGCAGCGACACGATGTGGCTCATCATCGGCCGGTTCACCATCGGGGCCATCGGCTTGGGAACATTGCAGGTGAGGGGGCGAAGTCGTGTGCCGAAACCACCGGCCATGATAACCGCTTTCATAGGCGTTGAGCGAAGCGTGAAGTGTGCTCGGGGACTGGGAGCGTCGGGGCCGCGACGGCACCGAACGCAATGGCGAGCGAGAAGTTAATCAAATCCCGCAACGAGGGGAGATCGAAGAGTCTCGCGGGCGGATGTGCCGGGCCGAAGCAGTTGCTCCGGCCCGGCCGTTCGAACACGAACGATCGCGCGTGGCGCCGTCGGTCAGTGCGCCACCGTCAGCTTGACCGATGCACGAAGGCTCCCGGCCGCCAGCTCGGCAACGTACGCGCCGTTCGGCAGGCCCGCCGTCTGGAAGCCGAGGCGATGCGCGCCGGCGCTCATCACCGCGTCCGCGATCGTCGCAACCACGTCTCCGCGCATGTCGAGCAGCCGCGCGGTTACGCGCGCCGTGCGCGGCAGCGTGAAGGCCAGTTCCGCCCGGGCGGACGCCGGGTTCGGTTGCATGCTCATCGCCAGCAGCGCTGCGGACGCTCGTGCGTCATCATCGACGCCCTCGGTCTCGAGCGTGACCGTCAGCTTCGCTGCAAGCGTGGTATCGCTGCCGCAGTCGTTCGTGAACACCGCGCGATAGCGGCTGCCGTTCTGGCTCAGCCGTGCATCCTGCAGCGTCAACGTGGCCTCGGTTGCTCCCAGGAGCGACTCCCAGCCGGCCCCGGAATCCACCTGCCAGGCGACCGTCGGGGCGGGGAGACCCGTCCCCTGCGCGCTGAACGAGACCGTGCCGCCGGGGACGGTGCGCGCGTCGATCGGGTTCCTCGTTGCGTTCGGCAGCGTCGTCACCGTGAACGTCGTGTCCGAGCTGTCCGACGTGAGCACATTGTTCAGTTCGACGCGGATCAGGTAGGTGCGTCCGCCGTACCCCGCGGGCACTGTCCATGTGTACGGCTGCTTCACCACGTCGCGCGCGATCGGCAGCCACGAAAGACCTGCGTCGGTGGAGACGTAGATGTTCACCGGTCCGGTATCGGCGGTCGCCTGCCAGCGGATCGTCGTCTGGCTCCCCGCGCAGAACGCCTCGCCGCCGAGCGGCGCCAACAGTTGCACCGACGGGACGGTCAGCAGGGCGGAGTCCGAAAAGACCGTACGGCATCGATTGGTGAAGGCCGCGCGGAAATATGTCCCGTTCAATTCGGGCGGAACGTTCGTCAGCTTCAAAATCGTGGAAGTGTCGCTTGTGAGGTCCACCCAGGTGTTGCCGCTCTTGCGCTGCCAGCGGACGGTAGGCTCCGGGTTGCCTGTTGCCTGCGCGATGAAGCTCGCGTTCCCTCCCGGCGGCGTGGTCACGCCGGCCGGCTGCGAGGAGAGCTGGGGCGGGCTGAAGATGGTGAACGCTCCCGAGAAGTCCGCCTCCGATCCGGTCGAGGAGGCCACGCGCAGGCGATACTGTCCCCCGGCCGCCTGCGCGATCGGGATGAACCATGTGTAGCTCGAGCCGGTTACGCTCGTCGCGATCGGCTTGTAGGTCTGTCCGCTGTCGGCGCTGACGTAGATGTCATAGGACGCGTTCGCCGCGCCGGACCATTTCACCTCCACATTGTCGCCGCCGCAGTAGACATCGTTGAATCGCGGTGCACCGACGCGCAGCACGCCCAGGCGGAGCAGGTACGTCCCGAGCGGCGCGCTCGGGCGATAGGAGCCGAGCGTGGTGGGGAAGTCGCGGCTGTATGTGGAGCCGGTCATCACCACCGTCCCGTCGGACGCCACGGCGACGCTTCGGGCCGAGTCGCCGTCGGTGCCGCCGTAGTAGCTGCCGTAGATCTGTCGCGTGCCGTTGCCGTTGACCGCGGCGATCGCGATGTCGAACGTGGTCCCGTTGCGGAACGGCTGGATGGCGTTGGTCGTGAACGGGAACGAGCCCCCGACCGACATGCCGGCAACCCAGACGTTCCCATCGGCGTCCACCGCGACGTCGTTCGCGTAGTCGTCGTTGTTGCCGCCGATGAGCGTGCTGAAGGCGAGCCCGCCGCCGCCGGGGGCGAACTTCGTGATGAACATGTCGCTGATGCCGCCGTTGTATGTCGGCTGGAAACATCCCGGCGTTGTCGGGTAAACCCCGGCGGTGCTCCCGGCGATGTAGACGTATCCGGCGGGGTCCACCCTGATGCCGGTCGGGGTGTCGTCGACCGTGCCGCCGATGAACGTGCCGTACAGCAGCGTGCTCATCGTGGGATCCAGTCGCGCCACGAACCCGTCGGCGCCGCCGTTCTTCGTGGAATCGTATGCGCGCGCGGTGCCGTTCACCGGGAACGTTCCATACGTGGTGCCGGTCACCCACACATTGCCGCTCGGATCCAGTGCGATGCCGCGCCCGATGTCGGCGGCATCGCCCCCCAGATACGTCGAGCCGATGAGCGTGGCGCCGTTGGCGCTGATGTGCGAAACGAACGCCTCGCCGGTCGGATTGGGCCCGGATGTCACCGGCAACGGTTGAAATGCGTTCGCGATGTTGAAGTTCGGCGAATCCGTGTAGCCGACCACGTAGGCGTCGCCGTTGCGTGCCACCACGTCGGCCGCGAAGTCGCCGCCGGTGCCGCCGAGGTAGGTGCTGTAGATCAGTTGCTGCGTCGGGCCGGACCCGTTCTGATCGAGCTTCGTCACGAAGGCGTCGCGCCGCCCGCCGAATGTGTTGTCCACCGCGCCCTTCGTCGGGAAGTTGTTCGAGTACGTGTATCCGACGACGTAGATCATTCCGAGCGCATCGGCCGCGATCCCCAGGCCGACGTCGTCGTTGGTGCCGCCGAGATAGGTGGAGTAGATCAGGCTGCGGCCGTCGTTGGAGATCTTCGTCACGTAGGCGTCGATGCTCACGCCGCTGAGCGAGCCCTGGTATGCTCCCGGGCTGGTCGGGTAGATCGCCGAGCCGGTGTAGCCGGTCAGATACGCGTTGTCCAGCGCGTCGAGCGCCACATCGAAGCCGCGCGCGTACCCGTCCGGAGCGATGAGCGTGCTATAGACGACCGGGTCGATCACGAGCGGTCGCGTGCGGTCGTAGGCCCCCACGGAGAACCCGATCGTCCCGTCCGGAAGCTTGCGGAATGCGCACGGCACCGGCGCGCGGCGGCCGCCCACGTTCTGATAGGCGAGCAGACCCTGCTGCTTGATCTCCCCAACCGAGGTGCCGATCACCAGATCGCCCGCCGCGTCGATGCGCAGGCTTCGAGCCCCGTCGTATTCGAGCCGGACGGCGGCGGCGCTCGCTCCCGGCGCAACCACCAGATCGTAGCGTGGCCGATTGCCGTCGGTGTAGAGCACGGCGTCGATCCCCTTGTACACTCCGTTGATGCGGGCCCCGCCGTACAACGGGACGTTGGTTGCCCAGCGGGTCGGATCGTTCCCGACGAAATAGTTGTGCACGCCGGGGAGACGCGTCGTTCCCACGGCGCGGGCGCCCACGTCGGCGCCGATGAAGCGCATGCGCACAACGTGTCCGTTGCGCACCGGGCGCGACGGGCTCGGCTCGAATTCGCGCGCGAGCGTGCTCCGCGAAGCCCGCGCCTTCGGCTCGGTGAGATTGTACACGTCGTAGACGATGCCGTCGGCGCCGACCCAGACGTCAAGGCCGTTCCAGCGCGCGAGGAAGCGGACGGCGGAGTCCCACTGGCCGCGGTTCTCGATGTAGACCGTACTCTCGGTCCGCTCGGCGCTCTCCAGCGACTTCGTCTGCTGCCGCCAGATCTCCGTGGTCTGGGCCGTCAGCTGTACGCGTCCGACCGGGCCGATTCCGGTCGCAAGGATGAGGGCGAAGAGTGTGTTGTAGAGACGCTTCATGGCTGTTGCGAAAGTTTCAACGGGAGCGCCGGGCCCGGCGATCGGGCGGGCGTCCGCGTGCGGTGTACGACCGGAATCTATGCAGAGCGTCGCAATCGGCGCACTTCTGACCGAATGATTACCCCACGAGAGCCCGGCGAACCAGGCTTCCCGGCCTCCTGTTGCATCATCGCACATTCCGTTCGAATGGGTCCGTGAGCGCCAAAAAGCCGGTTTCGTGCACAAAAAGAAAGAGAAGATGCCTCTTATATGAAATTCCGCGGAGTATCGCAACCCCAAATTGCGAATCTGATTGCATCCCCCTCCCTCGTTGTTGTAATTTTACGCCGCAGAAAAGCCAACGTCTGCGCCGATTCCCCTCTTTGATTACCGAGTGAAGTTCGTGGTGATGTGCCCTCCTGCGACGGTGCTTGTCTCGGTTGACAACATTTGCCCTGTCCTTCCATGAAATTATCCGACTTCCGCTACACTGCTCCCAAGTCAATCACTGCCAAGTACCCGACGGACCCACGTGATCACTCCAAGCTTCTTGTGCTCGATCGCAAGACGAGCGAGATGCAGGATCGCGTCTTCTCGGATATAACGGAGTATTTCAAGAAGGGTGATTGCCTCGTCGTCAACGAGTCGCGCGTGTTCCCGGCGCGCCTGATCGGAAAGAAGGAGAAAACCAACGCCCAGATCGAGGTGATGCTTCTGCGCGAACTCTCGCAGAAGGATACCTCATCACTGTGGGACGTGATCGTCGATCCGGCGCGGAAGGTGCGCATCGGCAACAAGATCTACTTCGACGACGGCAAGCTCTACTGCGAGGTGATCGACAACACCACCTCGCGTGGTCGCACGGTGCGGTTCAATCACACCGGCGATCTGTTCAAGACGATCGAGCGCATCGGCCTGATGCCGCTGCCGCCGTACATCGGCCGCGAGCCGACCACGAACGATCGTGACTTCTATCAGACGATCTTCGCCCGTGTGAACGGCTCGGTGGCCGCGCCGACCGCGGGGCTGCACTTCTCGAAGCGCCTGCTCTCAC
>CAZJYH010000077.1:0-12028 GCA_964549365.1 uncultured Alphaproteobacteria bacterium | reverse complement strand
ATAGGGGGTGTTGTGCTCCAGGCCGGAGAAGGCCGTCGACGCCGTGGCCAGCGAATCGCGATCGACGAGCGGCGCGACGAAGTCCTGCGTGGCCGAGATCTGCACGCGATAACTCGCCGAGCGGTTCTCCTGCAACCACGCGACCGCCCCCTGCAATGTGATGCCGGCCGAGTCGTTCGCCGGCGATATCAACGACGTCCGGAGCGGGAACGTCTGCGCCTTCCAGGAGCGCAACAGATCGCGCAGCGCCGCGGGCTTGTTCGCGGGCACCGGGTTCAGCGGCGCGGGGGCGCCGTCGTTGGTCCCGTGGCACGAGGCACAGACACGGATCTCACCGGGCTGGAACGTTACCCAGTAGCGCTCGCGCACCACGGGCGTTCCGGTCGGGCTCGTCAACTGCCAGGTCATCGCACGATGCGCGGGAACGAACGCGGCCAGCGAGCCGTCGGCGCCCAGGTTCACGCTCCCCGGGGGGGCGCCGTTCAACGTCGGATTCGTTCCGGCCGGCAGGTGCATCGGCACCGGAAGAATGCGACGGCCCGGTGCGGGCGTTCCGTTCGGTGTCATCAGCCCATGCCCGCGCACGTAGTCCCCCTGATACAGCTGCAGATGCGAGACATCGTAGATCTTCCCGGTCGCGTTCGCCGACTGCCTGGTGGTTCCGGCAATGCGCAGGTAGAACGGCTGCTGCTTGTCGGCGCCGTCGCGGTGCGTCACATCGCGCGACACTGCCACGGCAAGATCCTTCTCCCGGAGATAGCCACGGAACGCCGTTTCGCTGATCCCCTCCTCGACGAACACGTCGTGCTCCACGCTCGGAAGCGACCACTCCCTGCGGGCCGGCTTCGTGCGCGCGCGCACCTCCACCGGATCCAACTCCCACAACGTGCCGGAGTAGTGCACAAGCGTATCCGTGTCCCAGTACGTTACGCTCTTCGAGATGCCGGTCGTCAGCGTCACATCCGGAACCCACGCGGGGCCGACCTTCTTCAACGTCTTCAAACGATAGGCATATCTCGAGATCGGATACGAGCGGCTTCCGAGGTTCTTGTCGGCATGCGAGTCGCTGGAATGCGCGGCAACGAGCGTGCCTCCTGCAAGCATCACGGGGTTGCGATAGAATCCGGAGTGATTCGGATTGGGTGTGTTCCCCTCGAAGGTGATCGAGGCGGTGGAGCGATCGGTCACGTACGTCACCACCGACTGATCGGGATCGAGCGTGGGCCCGGCCGTGATCGACAGAATCTGCCCGCCGCTGTGCGTGCCGGTCTGAAAGCCGTCGGTGCCGTGGTACAGTCCCGGGGTGTTCGGGTCCTCCTTGGCCTGCATGAAATTGTTCACCGGGTTGCGATTGCTGCGCGGCGAGTTCGCGAAGTTGAACTGCACCACGTTCGGGTCGTCGTTGATCGCGCGGTTGAAGACCTGACGCATCTCGTGACGCCCCAGGTGATTGATCGTCTCCGGCGACGTCCCGTCCTCGTTGATCTGCCACGGGAAGAACTGGTTGAACTCGAAGCCGACCATGTTGGTGCCGTTCAACAGATCGGTGCGCCCTCCCTGCGGCTCCGGGAACGACTCGGTGCGCACGTTGTACTGCGGCGTCCCGGTGGCCGACTCGTCGGTATAGTTGAACGTCCCCTTGGCGCCGGACCCGAGAACATCGATGTCGGCATTGCGATCGCGCTGCAGACGATCCCACCGCATCACCAGCAGGCGTCCGTAGCTGTCCATCGTCGGCGAGAAGTCGCCGGAAGGGGAATGATCCAGCAACAGCAGATCGCCGGTCGCGGGGTCCAGACTCCACAGGCCCGTGTTCGTGGGGGCTCCCTTGTACTCGTCGGTGAACGGGTAGAGATGGCGCCCCCCGGTCGGCGGGCGATCGGAGGTGTAGATGATGCGATCGTCGGTGCCGTAGATCGGGCTGACGTTGTTGTAGCCGGCGGGCTGCGTGGCGATCCTGGTGATCACGGGCGTCTCGTTCCTGCCGAGACCGGTGATCTCGTAGATCTGCCAGTAGAACGCGGCGGTATCTCCCTGCAAGGCGGCCCCTCCGACCACCATGCTGAAGAGCGCCTTCGTGCCGCTCCAGTGCACCGAGGGCTCGCGCACCGCGATGGCGCCGGCCCCTTGCCGGCCGTTAACGCCGTAGCCGGCGGTGAGCGTCAGATTCTTGAGCGATCCATCCGGATAGCGAATCCAGAGATCCCCTCCGCGAGGGGCGCCCGGCATGTCGGCGACGTTGTTGGCGAAGAGTGAGGTGACCGTTGCCGAATCGTTAGGCGTTGGGACCTGCGTGACGAAGAGGATGGGATTCTGGAGGTTCTGGGCAACCGCCCGATCGTGCGCGATCAGCATCGTCGCGACAAGCGTAACGAGCGTAGCAAGAAGTCGGTTCATACTGCGTACCGCGAATGTGCCGTGAGAATAGTTCGTCCGAAGTGAAATGGGGAGTGCGGACACAACGAGCACGACACGTCACCCCGCAAAAGGATACACCAGCCCCTGCATCGTCGCGGAGACGGCCGGCCGGACGACACGGCGGGAGCAGCGGCACGCGCCGGCTGCTCCCGCATCGAAAGGTGGCATCGGCCGTACCGCTCACGGGCAGAGGCAATGCGTCGGCGTGATGTCCCACCGACAGTCGGAGGTCTTGCAGATGTGCAGGCAACACCCGGTGCCCAGATCCACATCGATGCAGGTTCCGACGATCGTCGGGAAATGATGCTCGACGCCGCACTTGTCGGTGATCACGATGCGGTAGCAGCAGCAGTTCGGGATGCTCCAGGTGTCGCTCCCCGGCGACACAACGATCACGCGGTCGCCGCCGAGAAGCTCCAGCGTCACACGAAACGTGCAGGCCGTGCCGTTGGAGATGCCGATATCGCAGCACTGCGCCGCCGCCGTGGCCGGGGCCAGAGCCGCGACGGCCGCCGCGGCAGAGAACATCAGGGCAAGAATGAACGCACGATGGTGATACTTCGATCTCATGGTCTGTTCCTCCGAAATGGGATGTGAAGCGATGGATACGTGCCATCCGTTCGCGCCGCGCGCCCCCCGGAACTCGAGGCCGGGGAAGCGCGAAGCGTCCATCACTAGAGGAACGGCCCGCGATCGATTGGACATCGGTCACGACCGGGGCAGAACGATACCGTTGCGCCGCGTTACCGGGAGACTACGACACCGACGGCGTCGGGTCGTACACCACCAGCGCCATCAGCGTGGTCCCCGCCGTCACATTGTAGGGAACATATCCGCCGGCGGTGACATACCCCTGCCTGCTCACGAAGACCTGCGCCATGAGACTGTCGGCCGAGATCTCGGTATTGTCCCACACGATCGAACCGCCGTCGGCCGAGAGCACCGCCACATACGCGTGGCTGTCGACGAGCGAGTACATCCCGGAGACGACGAGCGCGCCGTCGGCGCGGGTTGCCACCGACTGCAGCCCGAGCGCCGCGTTGAAGCGCGACCAGATCATCGAACCGGACGCATCGATCGATATCAGCGCGGACATCGCGGCTATCACGAAGTTTCCCGCGGCGGTTTCGGCCAGCCCGGCGGCGAAGAGGTCCACCACGCGGTGATCGTCGTACGCGCGCTGCCACAGGAGCCCCCCGTCGGGGTCGAGCATCGCGGCGAACACCGAGCCGACTCCCAACGAGACGGCGCGCGCCCCGGCCACCACATAGGCGCCGCTCGCGGCCTGCACCACCGCGTACGCGACGCTCCCGACAAGCTCCGTCCGCCATTGCAGAGCGAACGCGGCGTCGTACTTCAAAACGAGCGTGACGACACGGTTCGAGCCGGCGTCGATCACGGTCCCGGTGACGATGCAACCGCCGTCGGCCGTTCCTGCGATCGCGTGGCCGCCGCCGCGCATACCGCTCGGTTCCGCGATGATCTGACGCAACACGTTCCCCTCGTTGTCGATGTTCACCAGCCAGATGTTCTGATCGGCCGGCGCGGGCGACACGGTGATCTGTCCGACGGCGACGTACGTGCCGTTGCCGATCTCCGCGATCGCGGCCAGCGTATTGCCGTGCCGTGTCGCGATGGTGTGCCGCCACGCTCTGGACTGTACCGGACTGAGGCTGATGACGGCGGCGGTTTGTTCTCCGGATGTTGTCTGCACATTGCCGGCGATCAGCACATCCGCGTTCGAAGCCTGAAACGTGGATGTGATCGCCTGCGACGAGCCGAGCTGAAACGTATCGACGTTGAGCAACTGGGCCATGGGGCGTTCCTCCTGCCGCTGTGACGGCACGATGTGTGGAAAGAAGTGACGCCGGGGGGATCACGCGATTGCCGGCTCGGTTCCACGCCGGGACCCTGAGAATGGGCCCGGTCACACATCGAGGAGGATCCTCCCACGCGCGACGCCATGGGGTGATCGAACGCTGCGTGACGGTGGAAAGCCAAGAGAAATGGCAATTGTCAACACGACCGACGAATGTACTTCGCGGCCGGGTAATCACCTAACCGCGAAGAGTCGGACGGGCGGAACTCGGCCTCAGAACGAACGCGCCGTCGCTGCAGAATGCGGCGGCGGCGGCTCGATGTGGGCCCGGCCCGGCGACGATCCGGTTTACCGAAGCACGACAAAGCCGGCCGTGCGCAGGCGTTCCCCCACACGCAGACGCGCCAGGTAGATCCCCGCCGCGATCCCCTCGGCGAGCGGAACGAACGCCGCCTCGTGCGCCCCGGCGCTCTGCGGGGCATCCACAGGTACCGCCGCCACTCGGCCCAGCGCGTCGACGATCTCCAGACGCACATGGCCGGCGCGGGGTACGTTGTAGGCAATCGTGATGGGCCCGGACGACGGATTGGGATAACAGGAGATGGAGATCCCCGAGACGCCCGTCGGCTCCGCGGGCGCGCCGCTGCCTTCGGGGCGCAGGAACCATGTGCGCGCCGTCGGGTCGGTCCGCAGGAAGTTCAACAGCAACGCGGCCACCTTCGTCTGTCCCGTGGGGCCGGGATGGGTGCCGTCGGCGGCGAAATCCGTCGCCTCCCAGACGAGGCCGTCGGCGCGGGGATGCAGGCCGTTGGCCCACAGGTACGGCCCCCACGCAAGCCAGGGAGCCCGCCGGTTCGGCCCGTTGTACGCCAGCGACGTGTCCCCGGCGATTTGCGCTTCGATCAGCCACTTCACCGAGAAGCCGCTCTCGTAGGCATACATCTCCGGGTTCAACGTGGTGGTGGCGTAGCCGCCGTAGATGCGGCTGGAGAGATACACGATGCGCAGGTTCGGATACCGCACGGCCATCAACCGAACGATGGCGGCGAGATCACGCTGAAGGTCCTGCGCGTATTGCGGGAACCCGTTGGTCGGCCCCCCGTTCGCCTCCTTCAGCCACACCGCCTGCACCTGCGCGGCCGTCACACCGGCGGCCTGCAGACGCTGATCGATCACGCTCCAGAAATTCGCGGTCGGCACGGCGATCACCGACGCCGTCTGGCCTCCCTGCGCGCCGTCCACCACGGTCACGCGCGGGTTCTTCCCGGCGAACGTGTCTGCGATCGTCTTGAAGCGCGAGAACTCCTGCGTGGTGTTCGACATCCCGACCGACAGGAGCACGATCCTCCCGTTGGCCGGGTCCCGGACGCCCGCCGCGCTCAACGGCACGATCGTGCCGGCGATGCCGAGCCCCGCGGCCAGATGCCGCTCCGGCGGAACGTTGGCGCCGTCGCCGTACAGGCCGCCGCCGAAGCCGCGGTAGGTGCCGGTTCCGAGCTCGGTGAGCGGCTTCACCGAATCCGGCGCGCCGCCCGTGCCCCCGGAACCTCCGGCGCGCGTCGTTATCGATCGCGCCGCGCACCATGCGCTCGCCCCCGTCTGATCGGCCGCGCGCACGCGCCAGAACACCTTCCGTCCGGCGGGAATGTTCCGCATCACCAGCGACGTGGCGACGATGTGCGCGGTGTCGAGATGGGAGGCGAAATCCGCCGAGAGCGAGAACGAGACGTCGTACCACGAGGCCCCCGGCACCGCTCGCCACGTGAAGACGAGCGAGTCCACGGCAACGGTCGCGCCGTTCGGCGGGGCGAGAAGCTCCACGGTGTCGGGAGCCGCGGGGCGCGTGGCCATCTGCGTCCCGTTGCCCGGCGCGGGTTCGCCGTGTGCGACGGCCCGGCTGAGCGGAGTGAGATGCAGCGCGAAGAGCGCGAGCGTGAGAAGGGGTAGCGTTCCGCTCATACGATTCCGACCTCCTGTGTGATCGTCAGAATGATGCGCGCCGGACGGATGGACCATCCCCCGACGCGAGGGCATGACACCGGTCACGGACCGAAGTTACGATCGGCCCGGCAGGCATCCACCGGACAGCGTCGTGCTCGCGGGTACCCTCAGTGGACGGTACCAAAAGATGTACTCCTCGAACCACCCCGACGATCATACGTTGGCATGAATCTCAGGTGAGTCGCATCCACACGACCGATACCATGTGGCCGGCCCGATTGGATTGTACAGCCATTGCACCGTGTGATATACATTCATATTTTCGCGACTTCTTAATTACCGATCGTCCTGTCGCAGGAACGCTCGGAAACGCCTCCCCAGCTCCTCTCTCCGCCGTACATCGGAAGGGCATGTCCACGCCCGGCCGTTTATTCATGTTCATGTTGTATCTGGAGGGTATGATCATGTTGTGGTTCAGTGCACGCGCTGTTCACGGAACGGCTGCTGTCGTCGGCGCCATTATTGCATCCATCGTTGTCACCACCAACACGAACGCCCAATGTCTTCCGAAATCATGCGAGAACATCACTCTTCAATACCTTCAGGGCGTCGTGGAGCTTCCCGGATACCCCGGCTGCAAGGTTCAGGTGGACTACGAATACGGAGCCTGCGCCGGACCGCCCGCGCTCGAATATATCCGTATCTGGGGGATGCAATTGCTCGGTGACTCACCGCAGTGCGACGCGCTTCGCGAACACCTGTATCCGAACGGGGCGCCGGATTTCGGCGCGATACGAGCCGCGTTCCGCGACGCCCACGGCGCGCTGTTGCGGGACCTTTTCCGGCAATTCTATGACGCGCTCCCCGACAATTTCAAGCCCGCGTATCAATGCCCCAACGGAGCGGTGGAGTACTCGACGGCATGGCGCAGCTGTGCGCAGGTGATCGTGATGCACAGCATCGGCGTCTTCCCATTTCCGTTTCGGTTCGGGATACGATCGTGTGATGACGAAATCTGCTGCCTTCAGCAGACAAAGCTTTGCTACGACCCGGCCACCGGAACGGTGAAGGCAACGGATACGTGGCAGTACGGCGGCATCGGTTCGTGCGGCGCTCCACCGGAAAATCCGCCGGGCACACTTTTCGCCAGCCCGTGCATGCCCTGGTGTGCGGTGTCCCCGACAACCACTCCGAAGGACTCCACGCCGCTCGCGAACGCAATGCCGGGCCCGACGGTGCCGTCGCTGCCGAGAGCCGTGTGGGAGCAGTCCGTGCCCCTCGACACATTGCCGGCCGCTCCGGTTTTGGTGACGCCGCTGCGCGACGGCGCGACGATGACGATCGGCGGCGTCGTCAGCAATGGGAACTACGCCATTCGAAGCGCACCGGACGGCGAAACCGAATGGCTCCGGCGCCTCGATTCCCCCGATTCGCTGATCATTCTTCTGGCCGGCCGTGAGAACATGAACGGAACGTTCGACGCGTACGGCTTCAAACGATTCTCCAGACTCTTCGCCGGCAGCTACCCATACAGGGCCGTGCTGGACGCCGATGGGAATGTCCTCGATGCCGAAACGGACACGGGGAACGGGGTGCTGGATCGCGTTCACATCATCCGGCACGGAGGCCGCGGGCAACTGCTCGAAGGCGGCACGGTCGCCACGACGTTCCAGGGAACCACCGAGGGCGATGCTCTGGTCCGCATGCGATCGCCCGACGGCGCTCCGTTGTGGCAGCAGACCTATGCAAAGAACGATGCGCTGTATCTCTCCCCCGTCGACATTGCGGAAGCGGCCGGCGGCGGACTCGTGGTGGCGATGCAGCGGGCTCTGCCGAACGGCACCGCGCTGGGCACGGTGATCCGTACCGACGACATGGGAAGCGTGGTGTGGCGTCGTGATCTCGACGCAGAATTCGGCACGCCTGCCTGTCTGGCGGTGCGGCCGAACGGGGAGATCCTGTTGGCCGGCTGCTCCTCCACATCGGATCGCTTTGCACCGATCTCCACGCTGCTCACGGCGCTCGATTCCAACGGCGTGCGTATCTGGACACGGCAGTTCGGCGCCGATGCGATCACATGTCCGGCCGCCATGGTCTCGACATCGGACGGCGGCACGATCATCGGCGGAACCACCGGCTCGTATGGTGAGGCAGGTCGGGAAGTAGAGGACTCCACGCGAAACTATTATCTGGTGAAGACCGATGCCGACGGCATGAAGGTCTGGGAGCAGACGTGGGGCATCGACGGAGCCGGAGAAACCGTAAACCAGCTCGCCGTGAACGATGACGGGAGCATTGCGGCCGTCGGATACTCGACGCGCGACGGCCGGGGACGGGTCTATGTCGCCAAGGTGTCCGATCGCTCATCGTCGGTGTCGCTCGACATCGGGAGCGGGGCGCTCAGGTTGCAGGCCGGGCCGAACCCCGCCTCCTCGGCCTTCACCGTGCACGTGACCGGCCGCCGAACGGGAACGGCACATATCGCGCTTCACGATATCGCGGGTAAAACGGTCCGGCAGGGTGACGTCATGCTCGAAGCCGGGCGTGCAATTGCACACGTCCTCGATGTGGCAACGCTTCCATCGGGCCGATATGTTCTGAGCGTATCGAACGACGACGCGCGGATCAACGCGCAGATCGTCGTCGTTCGTTAGGCTCGCGCACGCAACATCTCCATGGGAAGCAAACGGACACGCGCCACGTTGTGTGCCGATTCCGTCTGTTGCCCTGCCGGTCCGCGCTCTTCGATCCATGTCGACGCCGATGCGTTCCCGTGGGAATTCATCGGCGTCGCTCGTACGAACACGTCGTAACTTGCACGGGACGACACACGCGGACGATCGCGACACACGGAGCATCAGAGTATGGCAACGCGTTTTCAGCTTGGATCACAGGATGTGCTGCTGTTCGACGGCGACTGCGGCATCTGCACGAAGGCCGCGGAGCTGGCCCGGCGCATCGCGCGGAACGGCACGTACGCGGTGCACCCATATCAGGCGTTCAGCGAGGAGGAGCTCGGGCGATTCGGCATCACCTATGCGATGTGCACGCGGAAGATCCACACCATCACGAAGGCCGGCCGGGTGCACGCCGGGGCGTTCTCGCTGAATCATTTCTGCTGGCGTCATGGCCCGTGGAGGGTGCTTCCGGTGCTGATCTACCTGCTCCCCCCGCTCCTGCTTGCCGAGATCGTGCTCTATGCCGTGGTTGCCCACAACCGCCATCGCATATCGCGCTGGCTGGGGCTGAACGCGTGCGCCATCTCCGCGCATGGATGAGCCACGGAATCCGCGGCGTCGGTGGCCGTGCCCCACGTACCGGCACCCCGTGGCTCGACGACGGTACCCCGGAGACGGGACGCAGGAGACGGTACCCCGGAGACGGGACGCAGGAGACGGTACCCCGGAGACGGTATCTCGCGATCCGATACGCTCGGGACGACACAAAGCGCTATCTTTCCGGGCAACGAATCCGCAGCCGACCATGCCGAGTTACCCCGACGCATCGCTATGTGACATTCGGAACATGCCATGACCACGTTGATCCTCGCCGCCATATTCGCTTCCACGATCGCCGTCACGAGCGTTCAACCGCCGATCCGGGCGTATATGCACCGTGCCGGCAATTCTCCGGCCCCGGCGCCTCCCGACACGCATTCCTTCGTTTCGAGGGAGGGACGGTTCAGCATCGCCCTCCCCGACGGATATTCGCGACCGAAGCTGGAAGTGAACGATGTGGCGAGCGACATGGGCGCGATCAAGCTGTACATGTACATGTCCATTCGATCATCCGAAGGGGCATGTCTTGTGGGATACAGCGATATCAAGGGGGTGCAGTTGACCGACGAGCTGCGGCAGAAGATGCTCGACGGCGCACGCGAGGGGGCACTGAACAACATGAACGCCACGCTCGACAGCGAGACG
The DNA here is from genome assembly GCA_964549365.1 of uncultured Alphaproteobacteria bacterium. Classification (GTDB taxonomy): domain Bacteria; phylum Bacteroidota; class Ignavibacteria; order OLB7; family OLB7; genus JAFDZV01. The sequence continues at coordinate 1,927 of CAZJYH010000077.1, read as the reverse complement.
CCGACGACACTGGAGGGGAACCCGGGAAGGATTGTGCGCTTCACGGCGGAGAAGGACGGGCAGAAGATCCGGGGGCGGTTCGATTACTATCTCGTCAACAACCGGCTGTATCAGGTCGGCTTCATCGCGATCGCGCAGGACGCACTGGAGCAGGAATCGATCAGTGCGTTCTTCGGCTCGTTCAAGCTGATGAAGCAGGCGGCAACGCCCAGGAAGGGGGGCCGGCGTGGCAGGCGATAACCCGACGCCCCGGCGTGTATTCCTTCGCGCCGCATGGCGCCATCTGGCGATGCTGAACTACGAGGTGGATCCGGCGATCCTGCTCCCGTACGTTCCGAACGGAACCGAACCGGACACCTGGAACGGGCGGACCTACGTCAGCATGGTCGGCTTCATGTTTCTCCGCACCTCCGTTCTCGGCGTGCCGATCCCCTTTCATCGCAACTTCGAGGAGTTGAACCTCCGATTCTACGTCCGGCGCAAGGGGCCCGAGGGATGGCGACGCGGCGTGGTCTTCATCAAGGAGATCGTTCCGCGATGGGCCATCGCCGCGGTGGCACGGGCGGTCTACAACGAGAACTATATCGCGCTGCCGATGCGCCATCATCTCGATCTCTCCGGCGACGCGCTCCGCCCCGGCGGCCGTGTCGAGTACGGATGGCGATTCCAGGACCGCTGGAACGGCCTGCGCGCAACCCTCGGCGACGCGGCCAAACCGCTGGTCGAAGGCTCCGAGGAGGAGTTCATCACCGAACATTACTGGGGATACGCGGCGCAGCGCGATGGTGGTTGCGTGGAGTATCAGGTGGAGCACCCGTCGTGGAATGTGTGGGGCGTACGGTCTGCCGAACTTGACTGCGACGCTCGTGCGCTGTACGGTGAGCGTTTCGCCGAATCGCTTGCCGGCCCTCCGCTCTCCGCCTTCGTGGCGGAAGGCTCGGCGATCATCGTACGAAGCGGCGCGCGCATCTGAAGCGGGCGCCTAGTGGCTCACCATCTGGCTGCTCTCCCGCTCGATCGTCTCGATCACATCCTCGAAGTTCATCTCCGGCCGATCGGCGCCGATCGCGAAGAGCCGCTGCGACGCCATCGTCACCTGATCGCTCACCTGGCTCAACTCCATCACATCGCGATAACAACAGACGGCCTCGTCGAGACGCCCGTCGAGCTCGAAGAGCGCGCCGCATACCAGCCGCAGCTCCGCCGATAGCGGGGCCTCGTGGTAGCATCGCGCCAGCAGCATGTATGCCTGCGCGCGATCGCCGGAGCGATGCATCGTGAACGCCAGGTTGCGCAGCGCCTCGGTGTTGGCCGGATCGATGCGCAGCGCCTCCTCGAACTGCCGGCGGCTTTCGCGCTCGCGGCCCAGCGACGCCAGGATCAACCCGAACGTGTTCAACAGCTCCGGCTGATCGCCCAGCTCCGCGATCGCCTTGCGCATGGTGTCGATCGCCTGCCTGGTCTTCCCGACGCGCAGGTACAGCGAGGCGAGCGCCGGCAGATTGCGCGCATCGATGCTCTTGCGCTCGATGAACTGCGTGATCAAGCGGCGCGCCTCACGCACGCGACCGGCATCAATCAACTCCGCGGCATGCGAAAGCAGCGATTGAAATGTTCTGGCTGATGATCCTTTATCGTTGAGCACGTCCGTTCAGGAGCGGGAGAAGACTCTGTTATAACACATCACGCATGGAGCGTTCCGCGGCAAGGGGGGATGAATATACACGAACCATTCGAATCGGCGACGGGCTGGTTCGTGCCCGATCACAAATAAAGAGCGACCGCGCGAAAGAGCCCGTTCTCCTCGCAAATCGAGGGCTTGTGTCGTTGACACGATGCCGGGAATCGGACCGATGGAGCGGGCCGGAGCATGCCGTGCAACATCGTGATACCGAACCGCACGCAACCGGATCGTCCCGACGGCGTA
>CAZJYH010000076.1:0-12031 GCA_964549365.1 uncultured Alphaproteobacteria bacterium | reverse complement strand
CGTCGCGAGGATGTCGGAGAAGGAAGTGTGCGGCGTCATGAACGGAATGTCGATTCGTGTCCTGCCGGAGCGGGCGCGGGCCACGCCGACGCTCCACGATCATGATGTCGATCGGACCGGCTCACTGCATGAACCGCATCCAACGGGAATACACGGGACGCTGGCTTCCGCGCGTGTCGCGCAGCGCAACGCTGCCGAACAGCTTCCAGTCGAGCGGGCTCCCCCCGGGATCGGTCATCTGATTCAGGTTCAGCCAGTTGACGATGCTCACGCGTCGACCGCGGAGCATCTGTTCGAGGCGGCCGAGGTAGGCCACCTGCGCCGCGGGCGAGGTCTCCCACGGCGGGTTCAGCTCACCGAGGTTCTCCGCGGGCCAGCCGGTTTCGGTGACGGCGATCGGCCGCGCGCCGATGCGGGAGACGATGGGGTCGAGATATCCGCTCGGGACGTCGGCCGCGTGCGCGTACCGCATCCACGGATAGACCGTCAAGCCGACGATGTCCACACGATCGAGGTCGTGCGCGCCGAGCGCTCCCCAATGTGGCACGTCGCGGCCGTTGAGCGCGCCGAGCCCCGCCAGATGCTCGTAGTTGAACACCGGCCCCACCTTCGTCGCGGGGGAGACGCTCTTCACCGCGTCGTACGCCGCGTTGTATGCCTCGATCCAGCGGCCGTAATCCTCCGGAGCGTACTCGTAGTAATAATCGTTCTCGTTGCCGAGGAAGATGAATCGTGGTTTCGACGTGGCGGCGTAACGGCGCAGCATCTCGACGAACCGATCGCGGGCAGCGGTGTTCCCCCAGTTGTTGCGCGCATCCTCCGGCATGTTCAGGAAGACCGTGCGCCCGCTCCGCCAGCCGAATATCACCACGGGCGTGAAGTCGAAGAGCAGACCGCTCCGTGAGATGGACATCGCCGCCGACGGCACGCGCCCGGCATCGGTGCCGTTCTGCAAGTCGTCGCGCCACGGCCCGTTCCAGAGGACGCCGCTGGATACCATCGCGCCGACCTCGGTGTAGAACTCGCGCAGGCTGCTGTAGTTTTCCGGGAAGCCGCGCGGGGAGACGCCCACGCAGCGGATCACGCCGGCGGCGGTGGAGTTTGTCGGCGTGTCGTCGCACGACGCCAGGCCCGCACCCAGCATGAGTGCGGCGGCGGACGCGAGAACCCCATGGTGTAGCGATCGCTTCATTCTCAACCTCCTCGGGCGATACGAAGGCAATCGCATGCAGCCGGATGCGCGGGGATGGTGCGGGCCGATTCGCGGAGAGCGCAGGGAGTGATTCGTCCGACGGCGATCCACTCGGCCGCGATCCACTCGGCCGCGATCCGCAACCGGGCACCACGCGCGGTGCATGCATCGAGCAGGAAAATAGCGCGCGCCGTCCTCTGTTACTCACACTATCTTCCGATCCCGAGGCAAACCCATTGTGGATGGCGCCCGTCGGCGTCGGACAGGCATCGCGGCCGGGGTCAACCCCGGCCGAACACATCCATGTTGTCGCGGAGTCCACTCCGCGACCGTGCCCGCTGCGCGGGAAGCCCCATGCTCGACCCCGGACCAACAGACACCCCATTCCACCGACCCGTCCGTCGGCACATCCGCTCAACGCGGTTTCGCGGTGAACAGCCCAACGGGAACTCCCTCGGGGTCCAGGATCATGGCCATCTCGTCGCCGTCCGGGAGCTTCTGCGGGGGGATGATCACACCCGCGCCGAGCGACGTCGCATGCTCCACCGCGGCGGCGACGTTCTCCACCTCCACGTACAACGTCACCATCGCGTTCCCCTCCGGCGGCGCCGGCCAGATGCCGCCGTTGATGCCGCGCCCCGCGCCGGTGTCGACGGTTCGATAGCCGAGCGCGTTGTCGGCGTTGGTAGTCCAGCCGAAGAGCGCGGAGTAGAACGCGCTCTGTGCATCAGGATTCTTTGCGAGCATCTGCCACTGCATTACGGGCTGTCCCATCGTTCGGGTCTCCGATTGGTTGATGTGGTCGAGGTTGTTGTGAATCGGCCGTCGGCCTGATCGCGATGTCGACGCGATACTCCGATGCGGCCTCGAGCGCAAACGCATCGGCGCCGTCGCCGAATTCGGCGAGCAGAGCGGCAAGGCGATCGTGCGGAATGAGGAGCGTCGCGGTGCGGGCGGGAGCGCCCGCGGCGGAGAGCTCGCGGATGCGTTCGACGAGACGGGCGGCGATGAACCGGGCGAGCGCATCGTCGTCGCCGTACTCCGCGGGATCGACGCGCGCCGTCCAGCGTTCATGGTCGGTCATCTCCAGCACTCTCAATCGCGCCAGCCGCGCCACCAGCACGTTCACCTCATCCACCGTGCGGTTCAGCACGCGCGCGATCCACCGCGAGTCCGGGCGGAATTCCCTGGTGCGCATCAGCTCAAGGATGGCGCGGTGATCGGCGTCGGCGAGCACGGCGGCGGTGTCGCGGGCGAACTGGCGCACGCCGCGAACGGCCGTTCGCGCTCCGGACTCGGCGCCCCCCTCCAGTGCGACGAAGCGCTCGATCTCCGAGGGGCGCAAGCCGAGGCGTTCGCCGAGCCGGGCGATCATCGTGCCGGTCAACGGACGGCGCCCGCGGATGAGCTGCGAAAGCGTGGAGTGGTCGAGCGCGAGGTGGCGGGCGAACGATCGGAGCGAATATTGTGCGTTGGCGGCGCACCGGCGGGCCAGCTCGGCCTGCAGATACAGGCGGAAGCCGGTCCCCTCGGCGATCCCTGCCACGGCATGTTCAACGGTGCGTCGCATGGGGCGCATGATACGGCGACGGCGCGGGGAGCGCCAAGGCGCCGAGGTGAAAAGCGGGGCAGGATCAGTGCCCCGCCGAAGTGGAAGATCCGTTCAACACGATATTTCCGGAGGTCTTCGATACGAGGTACCGTCACGCCGGACATACCACACGACGCCGTACGCACCGGCGCCGTCGCCGGCCTCCATCTCCACCGCAAGCACCGATCCTCGGTGCGCAAGATGGAACATGATTCGCCCGCCGTGATCCGGGTTGTAGCAGTCGGAGTAGAGCCGGCCCGGCAACTCGACGACGCGACCGCTCCATCGAACGCGCAGGCGAGTGATCTCCTCACCCGGCGCGCCGCCGTCCACGCCGTACGGACGGCGCCCGTCGATCCGCTCGATGAAGTAGCCGTCGTAGCGCAGTCGATGGCGGATCGGGATGAACGGCGCGACGCGCATCGTCAGAACGACGCGGCAGCCGCCGATCACGCGATCGACGACGACCGTCTCGGGGACCGCCGTCGGCATCAACGACAGGGCGGAACGGGTCAGCAGCAGCGCGATCGAGAGCAGCGTGGGCATGGCGTGACCGGGGCTTGTTGGGAAAACATGTCCGGTTCACGCCCGCGGCGCGGCGGCGTTACAGACCCCGACCCCGCAATCCTACATCAGCCCTCCGGCGTGCGCAGCCTGCGCCTCGCGGGCCTTCTCCTGCTGCGCGCTGATGGTGCGGATCAGCTTGATCGTATACAACTGCGCGGGAATCGCCATCACGATGGTGAGCAACATGAACCACATCGCTGTGGACATCGTCTCCGGCTCGGGGTTGCGAGGCTGCGTCACCGAGGAGATGAAGTTCAGAACGTACACCGCAATGACGCACGCCCACCAGATCTGGACGGCATCGTCCGGTTCGGTGGACAGCCATCCGGCCTCGCCCCCATCCAGGTCGCCGTCCAATGCCGGCTCGGTTCCGGCCCGCGCGGCCTCCGCGCGATCGGCGAGATACCGCGAGCCCTTGCTTACCTCCTTCATCACGCTGTATGGGCGCACGAAGTGAAGGAACGGAACGAAGAAGCCGCCCACGGCCCAACCCGGTGAATAGTTCATCCCGACCAGGCCGCCGAGTGCGAGGTTCTTGTGCGCACGGTGGAACCAGACGGCGAAGGTGATGAACGCCGCGATGCAGACGATGAGCCAGACCGCCAACGCCAGGAGGAGGCTTCGGGCGGTTGTCGCCGCAACCAACGGATCGACGTCGCCGGTCGACACGGCATCGAGAACGGAGATCAACCTCCAGATCGCATAGATAAACAGACCATCACATACGATGGCGATGTAGTTGAACACAGTCGCAACACGTCCGCGTTGTTCGATAGGTTCCATGACTATTGTGGGATAGCTGGTAGATGTCGACGCGCCGGAACGGGCGCAAAGCTATCGCTTCACTTGGAATGCCGTGCCGACCCGTGCTGTCAATGCTCGGCGGGATGGACGCCGGGCCGCGAAGGTCCTCCACCGAGATGCTCGCGCGCGTAGGCGAGGAGGCCCTCACGATCACCGCTGATGCCGATCGCGCGCCAGCCGTCGGGAAGATCCCGTTCGGCCGGCCAGATCGAATACTGCTCGTCGGAGTTGACCACGATGGTGTACATCGCGGGATCGGCAACCGGATGCTCCGTTGCGGCCGTCTCGATCTCCCGCTCCAGCAGCGCGAAGAACTCCGCGGCGGCCGCGCGCTCGATCCACGGATAGTGCCCGCAGCGCTCCAGCATCACAAAGCGGAAGTCACCGATCACGCGCTCGAGCGGCTCGCGAATTCCCTCGGGTGGATGCGGGTCGTAGTCGCCGTGGATCGCGAGCACGGGGCAGGCGATCGCGCGCCCCATCGCGAGCAGCTCACCGCTTTCGCGCAGCCCCTTCGCGCCGCTCCAGACCGACCCGTTCTGCGCGTACCGGCAGGCGATCGTCTCGAGATCGAGCGTGACCGGATCGAGCAGATCGGCGCGCGTGTAGATGGCCGCCGCCTCGGCGAAGAGCGCATCCTTGTCCGGCGTCGCGGCATCGCTCAACGCAGTGCGCAGCTCGGCCAGGCGCGCGAGGTCGTGCGGAGCCAGACGGCGCCTGCGCTCCGGCTCGATCAGCGCCGACGACTCGGCGGTGAACACGGCGCTCCCCACCATCACCAGCCTGCGCACGCACTCCGGATGTCGCGCCGCATAGATGTAGCCGAGCATCGCCCCCCACGACGAGCCGATCAGCACGACCGGCAGCTCGGCATGCTGCAACAGCACGGCATGCAGCTCCTCGACCTGAGCGTCGAGCGTTTCGGCGGTCTGCAGCGGTTCGAGCACGCCGCACCGCTCGCTCAGTCGGCGGGCCACCGGCGCCATGTATCCGGGGGCGCCGGGGCCGCCGTGCAGCACGGCAACGGTGTATGGGGCAGGGCCGTGGAGGCGGAGATTATCCATCGTGATGCACAGTGACGTTCAATCTGTAGCCCGCACGCGGCGCGGGACGGGACGGCAAAGATACGCGCGCGGCGCACGGGTCATGCACGTGGTTCCGGGCGGTACGACGGGTGCGGGAGTACAACATGGAACGCCCGCACAACACGGAACGCCCCTACAGCATGGAACTCCCACCGTTGTCGCGGAGGCGGGTGTCAACTCCGGCACAACACCCAGAGGCCGACACCCGCCTCTCGTTACCCGCAACCGCCCCGGAAGGCTACCGCAAAGTCGCGAAGAGCGCGAAGGCCATCACTGCCTCTCCCGCACAACACTGTCGCACCGGATACGAGCCGCCGCAAACGCCGTGGCCCCCGCACGCGCACGGCATGCGGGGGCCACGATCATGTTGGGCCGGAGTATTACTCAGACTCCCTCGTTCCGATCTTGATCGCGAAGTCGAACGCCGCAATAACACAAGGGCGTATCAGGAATCAATTCCGTCGGTCCCTGAAATCCCGGTCAGGTTCAGCGGCGCCGGCAGGCGCTACGACGCCGTCAATTGATACTGAAGGCTCGTCGCCTCGATGAGCGGCTGCAGTTGTCCGCCGCTCGCGAAGAACGTGATGTCGAACAGATACGATCCGTTCGTCGTCACGGGATTGTTGCGGGCCTGCCAGCCGTTGACCACCGCCTGGATTCTGCTCACGAAGCTGTTGCTGTTCGTCCAGTCCCAGTCCGTGTTCGGGTTCAGGTCGTACGACGGCACCAGCACGATCGGCACCAGCGGATTCAAATCCTCGGTGCCGGTGACGGCCAGCGCGTAGGAGTACGCCGCCGCGAAGCGGATCGAGAGCCGATCGGCCGCGGCCCACTGGTTCTCCGAGGTCAGCAGCGTCTTCAGGAACTCACCGAGCGCCTGCCCGACGGGGGTCGGCACGGAGCCGAGCGCGATCGGCGTGCCGGCAAACACCGTCGGGATCGCGTTGCTGGTGAAGCTGACCAGCGGCGTCCGATAGATGAACGCGGGGTTGGTGGCCGCGGTGTCGACAAGCACCAGGTTGCGCGTGATCGAGACGCCGGCGTAGCCGCTCTGCTCCGAGAAGATGTTCACGCCGTCGAACATGAACGTCTGCATGGCGCCGAGCGTGGCGGCCGGCGCGTTCGTCGTGCGCGGCTGCGCCCCCAGGCGCGCGGTGCCGGCGGCGGTCGGCCACGTGAAGAGGAATCGCTGCTGGAGCGCGGTATCGGCAGGGATGCCCGCCGGATACTTGTACACCGCCTGCGTGGCGGTCGGCGTCCCCACCGTCTGCAATTGCTGCTCGGCGCCGTCCACGGTTGCGAACACGGTCGGCCAAATCACGATCGGGTTCTGCTGCGGGTTCCCGGTCGTCGGGTCGATCGACGTCAACGTCAGCGTGGTCAGCGTCGACTCCGTGTCCGCCGTCTGTGCCTTCTGCATCTGGTAGTAGAACACCTTCTGCTCCGGCACGAACTCCGCGCCGAGCGCCCTGGGCTGCCACGCGGCGGTCACGCCCGCCACCAGGGTGTTGAACGTCTGCACGGCCACGAGCGCGGTGGAGTCGGTGGTCCCCGGCGCCAGCGACGTCAGGAACGCGAGATCATCCTTCAACGTCGGCCACGCGGTGATGAACTGCGCCAACGCCGCGAACACCGCGGCCTGGTTGATATCCCCCGGGGTCGAGAACGCCGACGGGTCGGGCGTGCCGTTGAACGTCACGGCCACCACCGGCGTATCCTGCTCGGCGTCGTCGTGCGCGTACACGAAGTCGAAATCCCATCCGAGCAGATCGGTCGCATCCGTCGGCACCTGCACCGACTGCTCCCCCGTCTGCGACATCAGCGTCACGGGGCTCGGGTACGAACGAAGCGGCACCGGGATCTCCACATCCCCGATCGCGGAGTTCGCGGCATCCAGCGGAAGGATGAACTTCAGCCACGACGACCCCTCGTACTCGCCGATGGCCGACGACGGGTCCGGCAGCTCCATCTCGGTCACCACGTACGGCAGGTTCAGGTTCGCCTCCCGGAACTGCGACGGCGCCTTCACGCTGAACAGGAAGGTGGCCGTCGCGGCCGGACCGACGAGCGACACCTTCGCCGTCGAGAAGCTGAACGTGCTCGGCGTCGATGCGGCATCGGCGGACGCGGCGGCAGCGAGCGCGTCGGTCACGTCGGCCATGACGATCTTCCCCGAGAGCCTGGGCGCGGAGGTCACGTCGGTGTACGGCGAGGTGACGGTCACCGGCACCTGTACCAGCGTGTCGACGGTGTAGGCCGTCGAGAGCTGTGTCAGCAGCGATTGATACATCGCCGCCTTCGCGTCGTCGAGCGAACCGAGCTGCGCGGCCTGCAGCACGTAGAGCATGCGCTGCGAGATGGCCTCGGCCAGCGTCTGCTTGTTCTCGATGATCGAGACAACGTCCGACGGGGCGATCGAATATCCCGGAACCGCATACGCCGGTGTGAGCATCAGGTCCACCGCGCCGAGGAACGTATCGAGCCACACCTCGAGATCGACGGATTGGAAGGTTTGGTTCTGCGGCGTGCCCAGGCCGGTCCCCGAGATATACGGCGCGATCGGGACGGTGCCGCCGACAAGCGAGGTCGACAGCGGCGGCAGCGCGAAGTACTGCGTGGCGGCCCCCTGGAACGAGAACGTGATGGCCGGGCCGGCGCTGTTTCCGAAGTTCGCGCCCCAGATCGTGTTCGAGGTGGCCGGGTCACCCTCGGCCACGGGCTCGCCGGTGGCGACCTGCAGCCCGGGTATGGACGCCTGCATCAGCGTGGCGAACTCGGTCAGCGTATACGATCCGCTGCTCTGGTCCGCCGTCTGGTCCGGCTCCGGCGGCACGCTGAAGCTCACGCGGCGCACCGATTGCACATCCTTGAAGTCCGGGTCCACCCAGAGCGTGTTGCGGGTCGCCACCACATTGGCGGTGATCTGGAACACCGCCTCGGCAAAGCGCGGCGTGATCGCCACGCCGTTCCCCTCCGGCGAGGGGGGCGGCACCGGAGCAATCATCGCGGCGGGGGCGATCAGGTTCGGCACGTCCTTCACGGCGTCGACCACATCGCTCATCGTGGCGTTCACGCCGGCCGAGAGCACGATGTTCAGCAGGCCGTTCAACGTGCTGAACCCGTTCGTCGTGGTGGAGACCCCGTCGATCGTGAGCGCCACCCCGGAGGCCAGCACGCCGATCGTGGCGGCGTTCGCCGTCGCAAGCGTCGTCACGTCCGTGTTGTAGGCGGCCGCGAGACCGGACAGGGACAGCGATGCGTTCGTCCCGCCGGCGTTCCCGATCATCGGGGGGCAGATCCAGAGGCTCCCCTCGGTCACCGCCCCCTTGTCCGGATTCAGCGCCGTTATCACCGCGGTCGTCGTGGCGAACTTCGCGGCGATGCTCGCAAGCGTGTCCGCCGCGCCGGCCGTGTACGTGCAGAACTGTTCCGTCGACAGGTTGTTCAACACGCCCGGGATGTCCAGCTCCGCGCCGTCGGCGAAGAAGACCGTGTTGGCGTCGTTGGCGGTGCCGAGCTGCGCGGGAGTCACGCCGTTGGCGGTCGCGAACGTGTTGAGCGTGTCGGCTGGACCGGCCGGAATGGGGGACGAGTTGACGCCGACCTCCACCGGCGTGGCCGGCACGAAGATGTTCTCCACCCCCTCGTTGCCGGCAACCAGCGTGTCGATGCTGCCGGAGGCGAAGGCCGCGGCGAGCGAGGCGAACGTGTCGCCGTCGGCCACCACGGCGTCGCGGACGGCAAGCGCCGCCCCGTCGGTGAAGATGCCGTCGAGATACTGATTCGCCTCGGCGGTGGCGGCCACGGTCGAGCCGAGCTGCGCCGCCGCGTTCGCGAAGGTGTCGTTCGCTCCGATCGTGTACGAGATCGTCCCCACCGTGAACAGCATCCCCTCGACGAGCAGCCCCGGCGTCTCCGCGTTCGCGTCGGCGATGCCGCCGGGCGAGGCCTGCATCCGCGTCGCGATCGCGTTCAACGACTCGGTCCCCGATGCCCTGGCCGTCCGCTCCGGCGTCAGGAGCGTGGTCCCCGCCTCGAGCGGCACATGCTCGTTCATCGTCGCCAGGTCGGCCTCGGTGATGCCGTGCGCCGACGCGATCGACGCCAGCGTATCGTTCTGGATCGTGGCGTACATCGCCGGCACGCGCAACATCGCCGCGCCGAAGAGCGAGACGTACGCCTGCTCCTGATTGGCCGTGAACAGCTCCGCGCCCGGCACGCTGTACTGCGTCGTCACGCTCTGCACGCTCGTGGTCCCGCCGCTCACCGTGCGCGTCACCGCCGTCTGCGTGGCCATCGCGGCCAGGTAGACGTACGCCCCTGTGGCGAACGTCGCGAACGGCGCCTTCGCAAGCGGGTAGGCCGCCTGGTCGGAGAGCATGGAATTGCTGTCGAGCGTCGTCTGCAGTGAGAACGCATAGTCGGGCTGGGCAAGCTGATAGTAGATCGTGGTATAGCTCGCCAGATCCGTCGCGGCCGCCTCGGTTGCCGACGCCACCGGCACGCTCAACGACGGGATGTAGCTCGTCTGCTGCATCGTCATCGAGAAGTCCACCCGCGGCACGGCGCCGCTGACGGTGTAGCCCATCGCCAGCGACGGCCAGCTCCCGAGGCTGACGATGTCGTCGTAGTAGCCCACCGGCACGTCCAGCCGGTTGTACGGCGCCGGCAGCGTCTGAATGTTGCCGTAGATGTCCTGCATGTTCAGGTCGATCGTCGCCTGGTTGATCTCCTGCGTCGTCTCGTCGAAGCCCACGCCGTTGTAGGGATTCGACTTCGCGGCGGGGAGCGCGGCCGACGAGCTGCCGTTCTGCGGCGTGCCGAACGGCGCCACCGCGATCGTCTGCGTGTAGTACCAGTTGCTCGTGTCCAGCGTCTCCTCGTCCCGCTCCTCGAGGCCGTCGGTGCCGCTCTGCAGGCTGTCGGCGGGCGTCGTGGGAAGCCCGGCGCCGCTCGCGATGAAGACGCCCTCCCCCGCGATCGAGAAGCCGACCAGGTTGAAGAGGTTCCCCACGGTCTGCTCCGGCGTCAACTGATCCGACGGCAATCCGTCGGGGTCCGGATTGGTGCGCGTTATCTCGTATCCGATCGTCCCCGGCGGCACGGTCGTCGACGGCTGCAGCACGCCCTGCGCGAACTGCATCTGCGCCCCCACGGCCAGGATGGGCGAGGTGGCGTTCGCCCCCGCGTTGATGAGCGAGGCGAGGTTCGGCAGCGAGAACTTCGCCACGATCTTCGCGAGCGTGTCGCCGTACTGGATCTCGTACTGGGTCGGCTGCCCGGGGATCGTGAGCATCGCCCCCACGAGAAGCAGCAGCGGCACGGTCTCGTTGAACGTCGCAACCTCCAGCACCGTGAAGCTCGTCCCCCACAACGTGTTGAACTCCGCCGTGGAGGTCGTGAGCGTGTCCCCCTCCCCCACCACGTACACGGCGGGCTGCACGAACACCGAGGTGGTCGTCGTGTCGATGTTGTCGCCGATCACCACGCAGTTGTTGAACGAGAGGATCGCCGCATCGCGCGAGGCGGCCTGTGAATCGAGGATCACCAGCAGCGAGAGCGTCGCCTCGGTGGTGTTGTTGAAGACGCTGGGCGGGATCGCCGCGCCGCCGTTCTGGTTGATGTAGTTCAGATAGAAGCCGCCGCTGCGCGTGATGCTGGCCTCCCAGAGCAGCGCGATGAAGTCCGCCGGGCTCTCCAGGGACGAGGCCACCACGTCGGTCGGATCGACGGTCGCGAACAATCGGAAGTCGTCGCCTCCGCTGTGCGTCAACGTCGAGAGGTTCGTCTTCACGATGAATGTCGCCTCGGCGTTCAACTGGTCGGAGGAGAGCCCGGTCGGGTTGCCGCTCGTGGGGTTCGGCGAGTAGAGCAGGTAGAGCGAGGCCCCCGCTCCGTTCGTCGTCAGGTAGCTGTACACGTCCTGCAGCAGCGCCGCCCCCGTGTCGTCGGCGCCGCCGATCACGTAGGCGTTCGATATGGACGCCGCGGCCCCGTCGGTCGGCGGCAGCGTGACGGTGAAGTCCACGATGGTCCCCCACGCATAACATCCCACCTGCTCGGCGTCGGCGGCCTGATTGGCGCTCACGTCGCGGCCGACCACGGTCTCGAACAACGCGGTCCCCTGCGCGGCGGCCTCCTCCACCTGAAGCACGAGTGAATCCGGGAAGAGCCACAGCGTGGGGTTCCCCGTGGTGATCGACGTGGCGAGGCATCCCGGCGGCGCCACCGCCGCCTGCCACGCGATCTGGTTCTGCAGCACGATCCGCTTCGGCGCCATCTGGTAGAGCGCCATGCGCGTCAACGTCTCGATGTTCGGCGAGAGCGGCGTGACGGCGATCTCGTTCAACAGCTCCTGTTGGTCGGCCGTCAACCCGAACGTGAGCGAGTTCGCGCCGCTGAAGTTCATCCACGTGACGCCCTCCGCGTTGCGCAGCGTCACCTGGTAGTTCTGCGGCGCCGGCGCCGAGACCGGATACTGCTGCCCCGTCAGCTGGAAGAGCGGGAGCGTGGGGATGGCGGCAAGCTTCGTCGGATCCTGAAGATCCTCCAGCGTCAGACTCTCGAAGTACGGGCTGTTCGGATCCGGGATCCGCAGGCCGGAGAGCATGAAGCGCGACACCATGCCCGAGGCGTTGTTCCACTCGGATTCGTCCAGCAGGTTGTTCACCAGCGTGTCCACGGCGATCACCTCCACGGCGTCCACCGTGATCGTCACGTCGGCGGCAAAGATCTTCGTGGGCGCCCCTCCCTGCTGCGTGTCGGCCGCCTGGATCGCGATCGTCTCCAGCG
>CAZJYH010000075.1:9590-12290 GCA_964549365.1 uncultured Alphaproteobacteria bacterium | reverse complement strand
TCGCTTACTCGGCGGGGTTCCAGCTCTATCTGCGCACGCGCACCCGTTGGCATCATCCGACGGTGCCGTTCGAGCGGAACGTGTGGATCGTCGTCGGCTGTATCTTCGGGGCGCTCATCGGCTCGAAGCTGTTGAACGTCGCCGAGATGCCGCTGGACTACTGGGCGCATCGCGACGACCTGTTCTACTGGTTCGAGGGGAAGACGATCGTGGGAGGATTCATCGGCGGATGGATCGGCGTGGAACTGGTCAAGCGCCGCGTCGGGATCACCTACGCCACCGGCGACGCCTATGTCTTTCCCTTGATCGTCGGAACGGTGATCGGCCGTGTCGGCTGCTTCCTCGCCGGGCTGCAGGACGCCACGTACGGGCTCCCGACGTCGGCGCCGTGGGGCGTGGATTTCGGCGACGGCATCCCGCGGCATCCGACGCAGCTCTACGAGATCGCCTTCCTGCTGCTCCTCGGCGCGTTGCTGGCGCTGCGGATGCGGCGCCCGTATCCGAACGGTTACCTTTTCCGGGCCTTCATGTTCGGCTACTTTCTCTTCCGCTTCGGCGTGGAGTTCATCAAGCCGCGATATGCCCCGTACCTGGGGCTGAGCGCCATCCAGATCGCATCGTTCGCCGCGGCCATCTGGTGCGCGCGCATCTTCGTGCCGGGCACGCCCTATCATCCTTCATCTCAGCGAGCGCAACCACATGGCTGATCGTTCCTACCTGTTCTACGAGCTCACCAACAGTGTCTGCTCCACGTGTCTGCGCAAGGTGGAGGCGAAGGTGGTGATCGAGGACGGCAAGGTGTACATGCACAAGTACTGCCCACAGCACAAGCACCAGACGGTGTTGATCAGCACGGATGCGGCCTACTACGAGCTTACCCGGCGCTTCATGAAGCCCGGCCAGGTGCCGCTCCACTTCAACACGGCCACGCACTTCGGCTGCCCGTACGATTGCGGCCTCTGCCCCGACCACGAGCAGCACAGCTGCCTGACGTTGATCGAGGTGACCGACGGCTGCAACCTCACCTGCCCGGTCTGCTACGCCGAGTCGTCGCCGGCACGGATGCAGCATCGATCGCTGGAACAGATCGCGTTCATGATGGACCGCGTGGTGCGCAACGAGGGGGCGCCGGACGTGGTGCAGATCTCCGGCGGCGAGCCGACGATCCATCCGGATTTCTTCGCGATCCTCGACATGGCGAAGGCCCGGCCGATCAAGCATCTGATGGTGAACACCAACGGCATCCGCATCGCGCAGGACCGCGAGTTCGCCCGACGCCTGGCCGGGTACGCGCCGGGCTTCGAGATCTACCTGCAGTTCGACTCGCTGAAGGATGAGCCGCTGCGCGTGCTGCGCGGCGCCGATCTCGGCCGCATCCGTGCGCGGGCGCTGGAGCACTTGAACGAGTTCAACATCTCCACCACGCTGGTGGTGACGTTGAAGAAGGGATTGAACGATGACGAGTGCGGCGCCATCATCGAGTATGCCCTGCGGCAGCCGTGCGTGCGCGGCGTCACGTTCCAGCCGGTGCAGGCGGCCGGGCGCCTGGAGGAATTCGACCCCGCGCGCGATCGCCTGACGCTCGGCGAGGTGCGCACGAACATTCTGGCGCAGACCAATGCCTTCCGCCCGGAGGATATCATCCCGGTGCCGTGCCACCCGGACTGCATCGCGATGGCGTACGCGCTCAAGGTGGAGGGGGGAGTGGTGCCGCTGACGGGGCTGGTGGATCCGGCGATCCTGCTGCAGTCCGAGGGGAGCACCATCGTCTACGAGCAGCACCCCGCGCTGCGCGATCATCTCTTCAAGCTCTTCTCCACCGCGCACTCGCCCGAGAGCTCGGCGTTTTCGCTGGAGCAGTTGCTCTGCTGCATCCCGATGGTCAGCGTGCCGGAGGGCTTCGGCTACGAGAGCATCTTCCGCGTGATCATCATGCAGTTCCTCGATGCGTACAACTTCGACGTCCGATCGGTGAAGCGGTCGTGCGTGCACATCGTGCATCCCGACGTGCGGATCATCCCGTTCGACACGTACAACATGTTCTATCGAGACTAACGCGAGCAGTACACGCGGCGCCTTCAGGAGCTGCACGCGCCGGTGATGATCGAGGCGGGGGAGTAGGGATATGGCAGCGTCGGGAAACGATGATGACGGCCTGCCGGTCTCCGCGGAGCGTCACGGAGGGCCAAACGAGGGCGAAGCGCGTCGACGGGACCCCGCGTCGTTTTGGAACGGCTTGGCTTCCGCGATTGCCTTCACCGCGTTGGGAAGCATCGCTATGACGTTCGTCGTGGGCGGCGCAACCGGTTCCGGCAACATCGTGTACAGCATCGTCGGTCTCGTGTCCGGTGTCGGTGCGGTCGCTCTCCTCGCGACTCAGCTGGTGAATGCTCGGCGTCGGCGGGACGGTCGCTTTGTGGCGGGTCTGATGACGGGCTTCGGAATTTTCCTGTTGTTGATCGGCCTCTGTGTGGCGCAGTGAGGCGCTCCGCGCGAATACGTTGAAGAGTTGCTGTTGCATGCCGATGTGGAGCGGTACGTTCTGCTGACGCCGATGCAGCGCGGTCACCGCGCCAGCATCGCGGCGCCGATGACGCCGGCATCGTTCAGGAATCGCGCCGGGCGCAGCTCGGCGGCGTCGCCGATGGAACGGAGCACGCGCGCCCGCATGGACCGTTCGGCGGCGCGCAGCAGCGTTTC
>CAZJYH010000075.1:0-9580 GCA_964549365.1 uncultured Alphaproteobacteria bacterium | reverse complement strand
CCGAGGCGAGCGCGGCGCCCAGGATCTCCCCCATCTCCTCCAGGAACTCGAGCGCGAAGGCGTCCCCGGCGGAGGCCGCGCGATCGATCAGGCTCGGCTGCAGTTCGGCGCCGTCGGCCAGCATCGCGTGCAGCGCGGAGTGTGATGTCTCCCGTAACCGCTCGGCGGCGATCGCCGTCATGTAGCGCTGGCCGATGTAGGCCTCGACGCATCCGCGCGAGCCGCAGTTGCACGGGCGGCCGTTCAAGTCAACGCTCAGGTGCCCCACCTCGCCGCCGCCGCCGGTCTCGCCGCGCCAGATCCTTCCATCGCTTATCACGCATCCGCCGACGCCCGTGCCCAGCGTGACGTACAGGAAATGCGACGCATGCATGCCCGCTCCCGCGCGCGCCTCGGCAAGCGCCGCAACGTTGGCGTCGTTCTCCACGGCGATCGGCGGGGTCCCCTCCTCGAAGGCTCCGGCGATCAGCGGAACGATTCGTTCGGCCACCGGCACGACGCCCCAGCCGGGAAAGTTGGGCGGATAGGAGATCTCGCCGCGGTTGTTGATCACCCCCGGCACGCCGATCCCGACCCCCGTGATCGCCGCGCGCTCCGAGCGCGAGACCTTCGAGGCGACCGACGCGATCGCCTCGGCGATGCGAGCCAGCACGGCCTCCGGGCCGGATGTTGCCTCGGTTGGAATCGACAGGTGGTGGAGAATCCTGCCGTCGGCCGGAACCAGCGCGCACTTGATCGTCGTGCCGCCGACATCGACGCCGATCGATGCGTGCGCGCTCATCATTCGTCGACGCGATAGATCGTCTCGCCCGGCCGTGCCATGCCGTAGCGTTCGCGCGCGAGGCGCTCGATGGCTGCCGTGTCGGCGCGGAGGCGCCCGATCTCGCGGCGCAACGAATCGCTCACAGCGCGTTCATGGTACAGCTGCGCGTGCAGTCCCGACGCCTGACGCTCCAGCGACAACCGCTTCAACAGTCCGCGATTGCCGAATGTGAAGATGGCGATGATCGGCACCGCAACCGCCGCCGCGTAGAGAGCCTTGCGGCGAAGCGTAATCGGGCCCGGCCGGCGCACTCGGAGACGGAATCGTTTCATCGGCTTCGCGGGTTACAGTAGATCATCGAGGTCCTTCTCATCGCGGGTCCTGCCGGGAGTGTCGTCGTCGAACTCCCCCAGCTCGCCGAGGTCGTCGAACATCTCGGGGAGTTCCAACTCCTCGGGGTCCTCCTCCTGCGGCAGATCCCAGATCGTGTGGATCCCATCGGGGTCCTCCACCGTCGGCTCCAGGTGGCCGTCCTCCGCCACGATGGTGATCGGATACCGCTGGTCCTCACCGAACGTGATGTAGTAATCCAGCCCTTCATTCAGCTTCGCAGCGAGGTCCGGCACCGACAGCCGTTCCTCCTCATCGGTCACCATGTGGGTGATCGTTCCCTGATCGTCGGTCAGGATGCGTACGAGCTCCGGCATGACCGCCTCCTCACATACATTGTGATATCGCGGCAACGGGGCAATTGATGATATTTGCAATCGGGGTTCGGCCTGCGCGTCGTGCCCCACAAGAGTTCGACCCCGTTACCAAGCCGTTCAAACATACGGAGAAACCGCTGTGAAACTCAGAGCTTTTGGATTGATGATGGCGTGCGGCATCGCGCTTTCGGCCTGTGCGAAGGAAACCCCGCAGAGCGAGACGAAGGCCCCCGATCAGGCCGCCAAGGCGCAGGCTCCGGCCGAGGCCGAGAAGGCCGTTGCCGAGAATGCCGCTGCCGATGCAAAGCCGGCCGTCGACGCAAATGATCCGAACACCATGAAGATCTCCGTGCCGACGATGCAGTGCGAGACCTGCGCCTCCACCATCACCAAGGGCGTCAAGACCCTTTCCGAAGCGCAGGACGTGAACGTCGATGTCGATACGAAGACCGTCTTCGTGAAGGTGGCGAACAACACTCCCGAGACGCGCGCCAAGGTCGAGGCCGCCATCGCGAAGGTCGGCTACTCCACCGCAGGCGTCATGCGCGACGCCAAGGCGTACGACGGCCTGCCGGATTGCTGCAAGGAAGGGGGCGAGAAGAAGGAGATGTAGGGGAAGTCGGAAGTCGGAGTGCTGAAGGCAGAAGTGCGGAGAGAAGAAAGAGAACGTCTTCTTCGCGTTGGCCGGGAGTTGAACTCCCGGCCCGGCGTTGAGGGGCGACATGATCCGCATTCCGCACGTTCTCTGTTCGATCATCTTTCCTCGTTCCCGTGAGGAGTGCCGCTCCGCTGCGTGAACGCGTGTGGGGCTCGTGTTGCCATAGATAGGCGCATCCTGACGGAGGCCGATTCGTTGGGATCGATATCGCCGGCCGGGAGTCTGGTACGCGGGCCCGGCGTTCGAGGGCGTTGCGGCAGAGGACCCACAAGGCGCTGGAGACGCGACCTTTCGATAGCCGCGTGTTGTCACGAAAATCAAATGCGGTAGGCCCCTCGAAATCAGGCACGGCCGGCGTCACGCATATTGAGGCACTCCCATTTTTCTCCCTTCTCCTCGGTCTTCCATCCCTCCATCACATTCCGTCGTTTTCTCTCCCCGGTCTTCTCTTCTCGTTCCTTCCCTCAGAACCTCACGCGCGGCGTGATGAACAGGTAGAAGGGATGTTCGAACGGCTTCTGTTCGCGGAACAGGCCGGCGCAGGTCAGGTCCGCCTCGATCGCGAGCGTCTGCGTCAGACGCGCGGAGAAGCCGAGACGCGGCGCCAGATCCACGTACGTTACGCCGAGACGGAGGGTGCGCCCGATGTTGGTCCAGGTCAGGTCAACGATCGGCGAGAGCCGCCGCACATGTCCGCGTGCCCCGACCGAATCGCCGAGGCGCTCGATCTGCTCGAACTCCTCGTGGCCGATGCCGCCGCCGATGTCGATGGTGCCGACCGCGGTTTCGGTGGAGGTCCGGTAGCGCAACTGCGCCGAGACGGTGTGCACATAGCGGTCGAGCGAGGCGGAGTAGGCATCGAACGCGACGTCGCTCGGCGTGGCGAACCGGGCGTGCGCGGTGATCGGGCCGATCGTGCCGGTGCCGCTTGCCCCCCAGGCGGGCGCAAGCCTGCGCTCGCGAAACGGTCCGATCGGCGTCAGCCCGCCGCTGATCGGCACAAGGGCGCCGATCTCCCAGCCGGGAGCCGAAAGGCCCACGCGCGCGGTGCCGTCGGTCCACCAGTACAGGTTGGATTCCGGTGCGCCGAGCGCCGCAACAAGACCCAGCGTCGGCGTCAGGCGAACGTCCACGCGGTCGAGCGCCACAATCATGCGGCGCTCACCGGCCCAGTCGGCATGGCCGAACGGGTCGTTCGCGATCTCACGTTCGTCGAGGCCGCTGAACGTGCGCGTGTCGAGCAGCGCATTGTAGAGATCATCGCCGAGCGCGATCCGCACGTTCGCTTCGGGGAAGAGCGTCAACTGGCCCAGGCTGATCGAGACGAGCTGCCCGCGCGCGTCGTTCGCCGAGGGGAGCCCTCGCAGTTTGTAATCGAGCAGCGCGGCGTTCGTGCGGATGTAGCGCAGGCGCAGACTGTCCGCGCGGATCACCGCGTAATACCGTTCGAGCGCGGCCGACGTGCGGTCGTGCAGCGCGCGATCGCCGAGCCGCCACTCGTGAAGCTGCGCGCGTGCATCGGATGCGAGGATCTGCGCCAGCAGCAGGGCGAGCGCGAGCATGCGGTTGCCGGCGCGTCGCGGGATTGCGCGCGAGAGGATGCGGCAGAGCCGCCGAGCCGTCGATATGGTTGCGCGCGCGGACAGGGTGGATTACCTGATCGAGATGATGGGCGTGATGAAGATCGAGGAGGCCGGGAGTATTCCCCCCTCGCCGGCGACGGCACGGTGCAGCGTGGCGGCCACCTTCACTCCGAGGACGTCCGTAATCTGCTCCTGGTACGAGGCCGTGATGCCGAGCGCCGTGATGCCGGCGGTGCACTCGCGCTGCAGCATGCCGTCGCTTCGCAGCGATGCAAGCTCCAGGCGAAGCAGCGGCCCCAGCCATGCGCGGCCGGCCCCCGCGCGACTGACGGTGCCTGCGGGTTCGAGCGGCGCCGCCACCGCCTCGGCGTACGAGGCGCCGAACTTCAACCGCAGCGACATGCCGCCGATCAGTCCGTCGGGCAGCTGCGCGATTCCATACAACATGGCGCTCTTGCCGAGGATGTACCGGGCATCGGATGCCGAATCGGCAGCTCCGACCCGCGCCGGGGCGTTCGCGGCGGAGATCATCCCCCCCACGCCGCCGACCACACGCCCCAGCCCGAACTGCTCGAACGCCAGGCCGAGTCCGAACGCTCCCTCGAACCCGCGAGCGGCGAACGGCGAGGTGCGGCTTCCGATCGGCGCCGGGACGTCGGCCCACAGCTGCAGCGTACCGGCGGAGATGCCCGCGCGCGCGCGTCCGGAGCCGAACCCATGCAGCCCGATCTCCTCCAGCCCCAGGCCGGCCCATGCGTACATGCCGCCGTCGATCGCGATGTGCGTGCGATCAAGTCCCAGTCGCAGACGCGGCAGGGCGCGGGCGGCGAATGCGTCAGCGGTCCGCTGTGTTGCCTCGTCCGTTCCCGCGATGCGCCATCCGGCGTACGCGCGCGCAAGCTCGGGGTTGTACACCTCCACCAGCTCGTCGCGCCAGTAGTGATCGCGGCGGATCAATCGGTTGATCGTGGCGGAGTCCAGGAACTCGGTGAAGCCGGTGTCGAGCGAGATGCCGCCGAGCACCAGGCCGCACAGGCGCATGCGGATGCCGCCGCCGGGCGCCAGTTCGCCCACCACCGTGACGCGCAACGGATCGTCGACGCGCGCGGTCGATGCGTTCGGATTGTCGCGCGTCAGCCAGTCGTTCGCGTGCTCGATGATCTCCGCGGCGAGTTGCTGCTCGATGCCGTGCGATCGATCCTGGATCGTCCAGCTCGCGCGATAGACCTCCTGGGCGCGCAGCGCCGCCGAGGACGCTCCGCACGCAAGGGCCATCACGAGCGCCGCGCGGATATTACTGGATCGTATCAAACCCCACCTCTTCGGACTTGCCGGTCTTGCTGCCACGTAGATCGATCGCATACATCTTGAACCGGAACGGCTCGCGCGCGTCGCGCCGGCGAACGCGCCACACCTGAACGAAGCGCGTTCCCTTCTCGTCGGGCTCGGTGCGCACAAGCTCGGGCTCCGATGCATTGCCGGACTTGATGTGCAGGGTCGCCAGGTTCTGCTGCCCGTTGACCGAGCCGAACGAGAGCGTCCGGATCTCCACTTCCTTCGCATCACGCTGTGCCACGGGAACCGTCGGAATCGACGGGCGCGGGAGCGGCCGTATGTCGCGCGTGGCCTCGTCGAGATACTGATTGTCCAGGTAACGGACGAACCGCACCTGACCGGACTCCGGCACGCGGAAGTCGATGACCGACGAACCCTGCGCGCGTGGGAGCACGATCTGGCCGTTTACCGACACCTCGACGGCCATCCGTTCGGAGGGGATGCCGGAGGCCGTGAAGTCAAGGCGATGCGTCTGCCCGCTGAACAACTGTTGCGGCACATCGGGCGGCGGCAGCGCCACCGTGCGCACCGCGAACGAGACGGTGGCGGCGCGTCCGTCGCTCCGCCTGCGCGCGGTGAGTGAGACGGTCTGCCTGCCGATCGATGTGGGCGCGGTGCCGGTGAGCATGACGGCCGTGGGCGTGCGTTGGCTGATGATGACGCCGGGAGTTCCGAGCTGGATATCGAGATCGTTCATCGAGCCGAGGCCGCTCAACGTGACGCGCGTCTGCCACGGGCGCCCCTGCGGTGCCGTCACCTCCAGCTCGCTGGGGCTCAGCTCGAACGGGGCGCCGGGGGGCGTTCCGACGGGCGCGGCGGCCGGGGGGCGGGCGGCCGCAATCGCCGCGTTCGCGGAGTCGGCCAGCCGTGCGTCTTCCTGGATCCTGATAACGTGCGTCAGCTTCGCCTGATCGGTCACCACGAACACCGTGACGGTGAACGTGACCGAGTCGCGCGCCGGGCCGCGCCTGCGCAGGATGTCGGCAACGAGATCGCGCGAGGCCTGCGGCATCGTCGGCGGCGGCACCACCGTGGCGATCCCCGCGACGGTGACGCGATACACGCCGGGCGGATCGTTCGGCGACGGCACCCACTGAAACACTGCCGAGCGATCGCTGCGCCGCGTCAGGCGCCCGCGCTCGGAGGGGAGCGCGCGCCCGGTGGAGGAATCGGTCACCGACACCAGTTGGAACTCGACGCTCGAAAACGTCCCCTGCGCGGTGATGATGTTGATGCTGTCGCGACGAAGGAGGACGCCGTTGGTGTCCAGTTGCGTGCTTGCCGGGATGATGTTGTGGATGAGCGCCGCGCGTTCGGCACGGACGCGGAAGTTGGACCCGAGCAGTTCGGTGACGACGCGTTCGAGATCCTCCTCGCGCTCGTTCCTGTGCGACGGCGTCGTGCCGAGCAGCAGGATGATCGCGGAGAGATACAGGACGAAGTAGATCTCGATCGAAACCTTTCGCCGCCGCGTCGTGATCGGTTGGACGGGCCCGTGGCCGGCCATCACTTCGTTTCCTTATGTGCTGCGCGTTCCTGCGAAGCCGCATCGTTGTTCGGACCGTGGCCGACGATGCGTTCGAATTCCTTGCGGACGTAGAACTCCAACTCCTTGCCGAAGAGCATGTCGATGCGTCGGCTCATCGACTCGATGGACTCCACCAACTGCCCGAGCAGTGTGTTGGTGGTTTCGAGCCGCTCGGCGTGCGACTCCAGGAGATTCAACCCCTGGATCGCCTGCACGCGCTGGGACAGCTCGCGCAGCGATTCCTGCTGTGCCTTCGATGTCTGCTCCAGCCGCATCCCGATTCCCGCGTACGTGCTGCCGATCTCCTCGATCTCGGCCAGCACCTCACGTATCACCTCGCGGTCGTTCTGCTCCTCCGTGTCGTCGGCCTCCGCCTCCGGTTCGGCGTTCGCGTTCGGCGAAGCCGGCGTGTAGACCTGATCCTCGGGAGCGTAGAAGAGCACCGTGAAGAGCATGAGCAGCATCACGGCCTCGATGGCGATGCCGATCAGCGCGACGCGTTCGGAGAGAAGGCCGGCAAAGCGCAGGCCGAGGAAGACGAGCAGGATCACCGCGCCGAAGTAGACGAGCGCCTGCACGTTGTTGAAGTAGTGCCTGACGATGATCTCTTCCATGAAGATCCGCGTACCCATGCGGATCCCCAGCGGTTGCGAGATCTTGTAGCCGGTTCCGGCCGACGCCAGATGCATCTCGCTGCCGAACGACGCGGTGCGCCACAGGCCGAACAGGGAGGGCATCACCGCGTTGCGTTGCTCGACAACGAGATCGTGCCAGTACTCCTGATATGCCGCGCGCCCTGCGGTCGTGGCCAGGTTGGAGAGTGTCTGTTGATTCATCAAGGGGCGAAAAATAGCATATCCGGCGCTGGGAAGGAACCGTCGCTCCAACAAACGTTGTCGCGGAGTTCCCGCGCGGCTGTGTAGATTCGTTCCCATTCATCGCGTCGCAGCTGCGGCGCCTCACGCTCACGAGCGACATGGCCCAATGATCCTCTGCTTGCATTGTCTGCACAAGGTGCCCGACGGCCTCGAACGCTGTCCGTACTGTTCCGAGGAGATCGATCCGAGCGTCGCGTACCGCGAGGGGGAGGCCGAGGAGCGGATCGAGTGGGCGATCGTCCGCACGGTGGCCACCGAGATCGAGGCGCGGCTGATCGCCGGGCGCCTGGAGGCGAGCGGCATCCCCGCATGTGTCCTCTCGCAGGTCGACCGCACGCGGAATTTCACCGTCGGCGCGCTTGCCGTGGCGAAAGTCTTCGTGCCGACCGTGCTGCTCGATGAGGCCCGCGGCCTGCTCGACGCCCCTGCCGATGACCCCGAGGGGTGGGAGGGATGAGGAGTGTTGAGCGTTGAGCGTGAAGCGTTATGCTTGGGGTTCAACGTTTCGAGTTCCAAGTGCCACGTTTCACGTTGGGGCACGTTGAACGTCATGCGCGCATTGCCGTTGCGACGCTTCACCTACACTGTTCTCCGCGGTTCCGCATTCGTCATTCAGCAGTACTCGTTCGCTCACGGTTCCGCATCAGCATTTGCCATTCGTCATTCTTCCGCATGTCCGACACACAATCTTCGCACGACGCACAGACTCCGCAATCCGCACCCCCGGCGCAGGGCTGGCCCAACGGTCCAACGCGTTTCGAGCAACGTTTCGGCAACGCCACGACGCGCGTTGCAACGGCGTTGGTGGCGATTCCGATCGTCGTCGGCGCGATCTGGCTCGGCGGCTGGGCGTTCTACGCGTTCGTCGCGCTCATCAGCATCGGCGCCTTGATGGAATTCTACTGGCTGGCCGAGAAGAAGGGGGCGCATCCGAACAAGGTGATCGGCGTTGCCGCGGCCTTGCTGTTGCCGGTGTTGATGGCGATGGACCTCACCACATCGCTCATGTACCCGGAGCTGATGCGGTCGGGAGATCTTCTCGTGTCGCGCCTCCTGGAGATTGCACTGCTGGGGGCCCTGCTCATGCTTCTCGGCGCGGTCACGCTGCTGTGGGAGACGTTCCGAACGCGCGGCAGCGCGCTGTTGAACGTCACGGCCACGCTCGGCGGCATCATCTACGTCCCGCTGCTCCTCTCAAGTCTCGTCGGTCTGCGGTTCCATTTTCATGAGTCGCCCGGCCGTGGCATCGCGAACGTGTTGATGGTGCTGGTCACGATATGGATCTGCGACTCGGCGGCGTACTACTGCGGTCGCGCGTTCGGGCGGCACAAGCTGTTCGAGCGCGTGTCGCCGAAGAAGACGTGGGAGGGGGCGATCGGCGGGCTGGTTTTCTCGGTGGTTGCGTTGCTCGCGGCGCGGTACTGGTGGCTCGCGTGGCTGACGCTGCCGAACGCGATCGTGATCGGCGCGATCGTCGGCATCTTCGGGCAGATCGGCGATCTCGCCGAGTCCCATCTGAAGCGCGATGCCGGCGTGAAAGATTCCTCGCAGTTGATCCCCGGCCACGGCGGCCTCCTCGATCGCTTCGACAGCCTGATCATCGTGGCGCCGCTGGTGTACGTCTACCTGGTGTTGTTCGCGGGGTAGCGGCTGCTCGGTGCGCCGCATCCTGCGCAAGACATGGCAAGAAGTTCCATGCCCTGAAGAGTCGACACAGGGGCACAGGCTTTGCCTGGATGGTGCGGTCGACTAACGCCGTGACTTCAGATAGCGTCGCCCAAGCGGAGTGAGTCGGCGTTGCTGGAGCTTGCTGCGTGGTTTGTCGGGGATAGTGTACTCGAGCAGGCCAAGCTTCATCAGGTGATAAAGTGCCCGGCGTACGTTGCCGCTCAGGGTTGCGTGCGCCGGCTCATTGCGAATCTGTTGGTTGTCGATCGGAGCCCGCTTGGCAAGCTTCAGAAGCCGGTACTCGGTCTCGTTGAGCGCAACGTGTGCTCCCCTGCAAGCCTCTCTTCCGGTGCCTGATCATGGGCCTCTTCTTGTGCCTTGAACAGCGGATGAATCGGAATGCGGATCCGGAAGTACGTGCGCTCTTCATCCGTATCGATCAACGATTCGGGTGAGCCGT
>CAZJYH010000074.1:8104-12513 GCA_964549365.1 uncultured Alphaproteobacteria bacterium | reverse complement strand
TGGGAAGGTGCTCCGCATTCCGGGGATGGGGTTCGGAGGCGGTGATATGTACATCCGCGTGAACGTTGTGGTGCCCAAGGAGTTGACACCGGAACAGGCCGCGCTCATGGAGCAGCTGGCCGAGGCGCTCGGGCTGCGCCACTGACTCCGGCGCGGAGCGGGCGGTTTTCGGGAATAATGATGAGGCAAATCAAGGAGTTGCGATGAACAATGACCATGCCGCGGCCGCGTTGCCGCGATCGTTTGATCAGCTTGTACAGGAATCCGACGTTCCGGTGCTTGTCGACTTCTGGGCCGAATGGTGCGGGCCGTGCAGGGCGGTAGCGCCGATCGTGGAGCAGATCGCGCGCGAGTACAAGGGAAAGGTTCGCGTCGTGAAGGTCAACGTCGACGAAAAACCGCGCATCGCGGCGCAGTACGCAATACGGAGCATCCCGACGTTCATGATCTTCCGTAAAGGGGAGATCCTGATGCGTAAGGCCGGAGCGCTTCCATACCAGGCGTTCGCGCAGGAAATTGATCGCGTAATTCAAAAATAATCGTCTCCGCTCCCTCATTGGATGCCTGCCGGAACGTATAAATCGACCGCGTCGATGCATTAATATGCATCGACGCTTTTTTTTGCTGCGCCGTTGCGTGATGGGATTATTGTGTTCGGAACCACGTCGTCGTATATTCGTGCCGTGCAACGGTGCATTGGAAGCCGTTGTGAAGGTTCTCCCGAAATTCCCCCTCACAATCCGACATCTCCCGTGTCGACCGTCTTGAGCAGTGGCGTTCAGGCATCCCGGTGTTCTGCATGAGCTCTGCTGATCTCAGGGGATTTTTATGCGGGTTGAACCGCATGCCGATCCCGGCGGACGGAACCGTTTCCCGACGCTTCTTGTTATGTCGAGAACGGGGCAGGGTGCTGTCAGGGTGTGATGCCCGCGAATTCAGTTTCGCTCATCTCATTGCGCGACATCGTCGAACCACGATATCGGACATGTGGATCAGGAGGCTCGTATCCGTACGATGCGGCCGATCGATGATGCGAGACGCGGGATGATGGAGAGGATGATACATGATAATGGTGAAACGGCGGCGACACCGCACCCGCGTGATGTGCCCACGCCGCTTCATCGGCCCGAACCGGGCGTTCGCATGCTCCGAAACATAGATATTCAATGGGTCAGCACGTGCATATTCAGTTTCGGCATGTCACGCCATTCCTCGGATCGCACCGTCATATCCGCCGCATGGCACGGCGAACGTCGTCAGCCGCGAGCGCCGGTTTGACCGATGGTCCGGCGACCGAGGCGCGCGTTGTGGGCGTGCCGGCGCCGCATCGCTTCCCCGCATCCCCGGCGCATCGTTCGATTGTTGCTCCTGCCGCGATCGCTCCGGCTCCGATCGCTCCGGCGGCGTCCGCATGGGGCGGCGTTCCCGGGATCATGTCCGCCGAACAGGATACCCACGGCGTCCTCCTGTTTCGCCGAAAGAACCTGCTGCTCTGCATGGCATTGGTGCTTTGCGCATGTCATCGAGACCGTTTCTGGCCGATGACCCAGTCGGAGAATGCCGCCGTAATCGTTACGGAGACCGGCGTGAATGCGGCCGTGCTTCCTCCATCGACTCATCGAGTGGGCGGCCCCGCAATGTCTTGCGTGAGCCACCCAATGTCCGTTGTGCATATGTCGACGCGGAGACGCGATCTGCCCGCGGTCGATAGCCCGCCCATCAATGTCTTCTGACCCGGACCGTATGCGCGGATTCCCCGGCCGTTGCGCCAGCGGCGAGCCGGGTGTCCGCGTGGTCGTCGCATCGATCCGGACTCGGCTCCGGAGGTTTTCCGCCGGCCTTCATGCCGACTCAGTACCGCCACCGTAACTTCCACCAACCTCGTGTGTCAAGCTCATGAACCGATCGTAGCTTGGAGTTGTTGCAATTTATGACTACCATTGGTGCGCTCTCAGCTTCTCCCGTCGAACTGGCTCGATGGGAGAAGCTCCACTCCAAGCATCATGAAGCATCATGTCGGCCTCGCCCCGGGTCCTCATCGGGCGGTGCCGTTTGCCTTGAGCATTGGTCAGGAGGTCCATACGGCGGAATGGTAGCGGCATATTCTACCGATTGCTTTCTCCGTCGCCCCTCCGCACGTTAACTCGGTAATGCTGTTGGTCGCAGTCGGTGCCGCTCTGGGCAGGCATGCGGCCTCCGTGCAGGTTGCACTATCAGTTCCCCCAGAGGTAGGTACCATGAACCGACGCAATTTCTTTGCACACTGGTTTACGCGCCCCGCATCGAACGTTGCCGGCGAGGGCGTCTCACGGCGTCCGCTGTCGAGTGGGCTTGAGCCGTTCGTTCCCACGACCGAACAACCGTGGGATATCCACCGTGCCGGACATCTTCTTCGCCGAACCACCTTCCTTCCTCGTTGGGTCGACATCAACGCTCTCGTCTCGCTGACGCCTTCGGCGGCGGTGGATCTGGTGCTCGATACGCCGAGCGCGCCGGAGCGGCCGTCGCTTGCCGACAACGTCACCGAAAGCCTGGAAGGGCTGAACCTCGAGCTGCAGAACGTGGTGAAGGGGCAATGGCGCAGCGACATGGGCGCGCTCCGTTCCTGGCTGGTCGACGCCATGAAGGCCGCCAACGTGAGCATCGCCGAGAAGATGACGTTCTTCTGGAACGGCCACTTCACCAGCGAGTTCGAGACCGACGACACCTTCGTGGTGGCGCCGCTGCTGTATCGGCAGAACCAGCTGTTCCGTGAGCGCGGGCTTGGGAACTTCAAGGATCTCGTGATGGCCGTCACGCTCGATGGCGCGATGCTCGTGTATCTGGGGGGCAACCTGAACAATGCCGGAGCACCCAACGAGAACTACGCCCGCGAGTTGCTGGAGCTGTTCACCACGGGACTCGGGCACTACACCGAAAGCGACGTTCAGCACGGCGCGCGCATCCTCACCGGTTGGCGCATTGCACGCTACTCGGATGAGCCCGCGCCGAACGGCATCTTCAAGACCTATTTCGCGCCGAACAAGCACGACATCAACGCCAAGGAATTCCTCGGCGTCTCGTTCCCGGCGCGCGACGTGCAGACGAACACGGAGTTCATCGTGCAGCGCGACGAGGTGCGACGGCTTGTGGACACGATCTTCGAGAAGCGCGGGCGCGCGGTGGCGGAGTTCCTCTGCAAGAAGATCTACCGCTACTTCGTGTACAGCAATCCCAGCGGTTACGATCAGGCCGTGATTTCGGCCATGGCCGATCTGTTCGTCGCGAGCAACTTCGAGATCAAGCCGGTGATGGCCGCTCTGCTGAAGAGCGCGCACTTCTTCGACAACGCGAACATCGGCGCGCAGATCAAGACGCCTGCCGAGCTCGAAGTGGGCCTCATTCGCCAGCTCGGATACGCCGCCAACGCCCCGGCCGACATGAAGAAGATCGATCAGGACCTGTTCGATCCGCCGAACGTGAGCGGATGGCCGGGGTATCGCGACTGGATTACGACCACGACCTACCCGATTCGCTCGGACTTCGCGCATGCGGCGGTTTCCGGCATGACCGACGACGCCATCGTGAGCTTCATCAAGAGCTTCGCCGATTTCACCGATGTGGTGAAGCTGACGCGCAACGCTGCCGGCGTGCTGCTTCCGCGCCCTCTCTCCGATGCCCGTCTGGCAACGTTGAAGGGGAAGCTGGTGGGCGCCGCCCCCGATTACGAATGGCCCGACATCATCAACGGCAGCCCCTCGACAGCCGCGCGCAACATGCGCGACATGTTGTTGACGGTGGTGGACCTGCCGGACTTTCAGTTGTGCTGAAACGGCGCGCCCCCATCATGACGGCGCGCGCACCGATGCAAGCCCGGCAACCGGCCGGGTGTTCCATGTTCCAGTGAATGAAACCGCACGGCTCCCCCCAACAGCGGAGTGCGTGGCAGGAAGCAACCCCAATCAGGCTACGAGCCGAGAACCATGAAGCGACGCACATTCATCAAGACTGCGGCCGCAACCGCGGCGGCTGCGCCGATCGTCCTGGGCGGCATTCCCCTTCGCGCCCGCACTCCGTTGTCGATGCTTGCGCAATTGCCCGCGGCCGACAACGACAACGTGCTCATCATCGCGCAGCTCTTCGGCGGCAACGATGGTCTGAACACGGTGATCCCCGCCAACGACGACGAGTACTACCGTATTCGCCCGTCGATCGGCGTGTTGAAGAAGGATTGCTGGAACAAGGTGGGAGACATCTTCCTGCACCCGGCGCTGGCGCTGGGAGCACAGGGAGGCATCGCGCGGATGCTGGAGGTGGGGTCGGTCGCGATCGTGCAGGGTGTCGGCTATGAGAATCCGAACCTCTCACACTTCCGCTCCACCGACATCTGGCTGAGCGGCATCAACGATTCCGACGCCGATCATCGCCTC
>CAZJYH010000074.1:4530-8094 GCA_964549365.1 uncultured Alphaproteobacteria bacterium | reverse complement strand
TCCGGTTGGGTGGGCCGCTATCTCGAGCGCCGCTATCCCGATTTCCCCGCCTCGCTTCCCGATCATCCGCTCGCGGTGCAGTTCGGTGGATTCGGCCTGGCGCTGATGGGGACGAAGGGGCGCATGGGGATCGAGGTGAACGATCCCAGCGGCCAGCGTGGCGTGGGCTCGCAGCTCGACACGCTCGACTCCGCCGCGGCCGGCACCGCCTACGAGGTTGAGTACGACTTCATCGCCGATATCGCCAGTCGCTCCAACAAGTACGCGCAGGCCGTCAAGGACGCCTATGCGGCCGGGCTGCCGAAGTTGAAGGCCGCCTACGGCGGCGACGGCTTCGCCAAGCAGATGGCGTCGGTGGGAGCGCTGATCGCCGGAGGCTTGAAGACCAAGGTGTACGTCGTCTCGATGGGCGGCTTCGACACACACGTCAATCAGACGTTCGAGGAGACTGTGGGCCTGCACCCGACGCTGCTGAATCGCTTCAGCGACGCGGTGGCGCAGTTGCAGACCGATCTCACCCGGCTCGGTCTGGCCGATCGTGTCGTCGGGCTGACGGTCAGCGAGTTCGGCCGCCGTCCGTACGAAAACGGCAGCCTCGGGACCGATCACGGCGCCGCCTCGGTGCAGTTCGTCTGGGGGACGCGCGTCAACAGCGGCGTCTTCGGCCAGCCGCCGAACCTCAAGAACCTGAACGCCAACGGCGATCTGCTCTTCCAGATCGACTATCGCAAGGTGTACGCCGAGGTGCTCACCGACTGGTTCGGCATGACCACCACCGAGATGCGCGAGGTGTTGATGAAGGATGACCTCGTCCCGCTGGATGTGTTGCAGGCGCCGATCAGCGGTGTGAACGAGGGCGCGATGGTTGCCGGCGGAGCCGCGATCCTTGACGCCTATCCCAATCCGTTCTCGTCGACGACGACCGTCGAGATCCGTGTGGACCGCTCCGTCGATGTGCGGCTGCGGATGACGTCGCTCGACGGGCGCGATGTGGCAACGCTGCTCGATCGGCGCATGGAACCCGGTGTGTTCCGCGTCCCGCTGCGTGCCGATCTCCCGTCGGGCGTCTACGTTTGCAGGTTGGACGCCGGCGGCCGCACCGCCTCGCGCATGTTGCGCTGCGTGCGATAAAGTTCCCCTGTTCCACTCCCCTCCAAAGCCCCCCTCGCCGTGGGGCTGCGCGGATTGCCCGGCATGACCGGCCGGCTGTTGCCGGACTATGTCCCGGCGGCGTCGGGGAGTTGATGGCGAAGCGCTCTTTCCCCTCATGATGCTTATGCGACTTCGTTACGCACTATCGCTCTGTGCCCTCGTGTTCCTGCTGTTGCCGGCACGGTCGGCGGCACAATTCCCCGCGCCCTGCGACGGCGACAAGTCCTGCGTGGGCAATGCGCTCACGATCGATGTGACGTACGGGAAGGGGGCGCAGTACGTCGACCTGGACACCTCCGCGCAGTTGCGATCCCTCACGACCGAGCTGACCTTCGAGGCCTGGTTGAAGCCGGTCGCGCAGCCCGGCAAGCGGCAGTTCGTGGCCGGGTTGTGGGGTCCGAACAGGGACAACAACGATCAATGGGTTGTCTATATCGAGGACGACCGGATCTACTTCGCGCTCAGCCCGGACGGCTCGTACCAGGGTGATGCCGACAACACGGTCGCAAGCGCCACCATAGCCAATATGTACACGCGCGGATGGCTGCACGTCGCGGCCGTTTGGGACGGCACATCGACGGCGGCCCGCATCTATGTCGACGGCGCGGAGGTGGCCCGTGCAACCAGCGCCGCCTTCCCGTTGACGGTGCTCAAGAGAATCGAGAGCCGCAACCTGCCGATGCAGATCGCCGCGTGCAACGGACTGTTCGACGACACGGTGCGGTATCGTGCGTTCAAGGGACAGATCGACGAGGTGCGGCTGTGGAAGCGGGCGTTGACGCAGCGCGAGGTGCAGTGCCAGCGTATCCTGTCGCTCGCGGGGAACGAGCCGGGTTTGATCCTCTACTATCGTTGCAACGAGGCCGCCACAACGCAGGCGCTTTGTGATGCCACCGGCAACCTCATCGTCGGCCGCATGCGCAGCGGCGCGCATTGCGACAAGAGCGACCGGATCGTTCCCGCCACCTATGTGGTGACGCCCGCCGGCGTGGGAGGATCGCTCTACTGTACCGGCGACACCACCTACACGTTCACGGTAACCGATACATCCGTGTGCGGCAGCAGCGTGGTGATCCAGACCTCGGGTCCGGATGCCGGACTGTTCACGGCCACGCCCAATGCCTTTACACTGGTGCAGAACGTCGCGCAGACGTTCACGGTCCGGCTGCGGGCGTCGATCATCGGGCCGATCACGGCCGACATCCGCGTTGCCAACGCCAATCGCTGCGGCGATCCGGTGGTGGTGCCTGTTCGCCTGACGCGCCGCACCGAGCTCGATTACTCCAAGGGGCGCCTGAAGACCGACACGCTCTACGTCGGCTGCCAGGAGCGCACCTTCGCGGAGGATACGCTGAAGATCTGCAACAACACCGGTCGGCCGATGCAGATCTCCAGTGCCGCGCTCAGCACCGTCATCTTCCAGTGGCGCCCGGAGGATCCGTCGCAGCCGCTGCCGGTGACGCTTGCGCCGGGAGCATGCTGGTCCATCATCGTCCGCATGCGCACCGGCGACACCACGAAGACCGAGCGCGACACACTGCGCATCACGAGCGACGATCGCTGCCCCGGGAGCGGCATCATCCCGATCGAGGGGCGCAGCCAGGAGGTGTTCGCGCTGTTGAAGCCGGACGGTGTGAAGCGGGTGGACTCGATGCGCTTCGAGGACGTCTGCCCCGGACAGATCAGCGACGTGCAGCAGTATCAGTACCGGAACCTCGTCTCCGACACGGTGAAGCTGGACACGATCTCGATCTCCGCAGGCTTCTTCGGGCGCAGATACACGTTCCCGCTCTCGCTTGCGCCGAGGTTCGCCTATCAACCCACGTTCATCCGGTTCCGTCCGGACCGCCCCGGGCCGTTCACCGGCCAGGCGATCTTCCGCGCGCAGTATCGCGGCTGCACGATCATCAAGACCATCGTGCTGACCGGGCGCGGCATCTCCGTGGACGTGGTGTTCAACGCGGCGGTCGTCGGCTTCGGCAACGTGACGATCGGCAAGGTGGGAGCGCAGAACGTGGGCGTGACCAATCGCGGCCTCGACACGCGCGGCATGTCCGCCTACCTGAAGGTGGGGGACGTGTTCACGATCACCAGCAACCGCGGGTTTGTGATCCGTCCCGGCGAGACGATCCAGATCGGCCTGCAGTTCCGCCCGCGCGAGCCGAAGACCTACTACGACACGCTCTGCGTGTTCGACAATCAATGCTTCCAGACGATCTGCATCCCGATCAGCGGCACGGGCGTGTTCGACGCGCTCACGTTCACGCCGTCGTATCTGAAGATGGAGAACGTGGTCGGATGCCGATGCCGCACCGACACGATCTGGGCGAAGAGCAATCTCGCCGCGGCGATGGGCTACTCCTGGCAGGAGATCGACGCGTCGGGGAAGTACACGGTGCAGTTGATCGGCGG
>CAZJYH010000074.1:640-4520 GCA_964549365.1 uncultured Alphaproteobacteria bacterium | reverse complement strand
GCATCGGATTCGCGGTGACGTATTGTCCGAACGATCTGGTCGATGACCGGTCGGACGAGCTCTACATCCAGATCAACCTGAACGACGGCCAGCAGTATCAGATGCTCGTGCGCGGCACCAGCGTGGCGCCGAAGCTGTACGTGACGCCGCTGACGACGTTCGGTCTGGTGGAGAAGGACGCGTCGAAGCGCGACAGCATCCTGGTCGAGAACGCGAGCGCCGTGCCGATCGACCTGGCGGCCGTTCCCGGGCTTCCACCGGGCTACATCTTCCGTGGCACGCGGCCCGCGCTGCCGGTCACGCTGAACCCGCGCGACTCGCTCTGGGTGATCGTGGAGTTCCAGCCGACCGCAGAGACGAATTACAACGGGAACATCACGATCTCCTCGGCCTCCCCGTGCCCGCTCAGCTGGACCGGCGCGATCACCGGCCGCGGGCAGATCATGCGGCTCGACGTTCCGATCAGCTTCATCAACTACGGGCTGATCCGCCCGTGCGACTGCGCCTACCGCGAGATACCGCTGCCGAACGGCAGCAGCCTCCTGAACATGACCATCGACTCGGTCTGGATCGACGGCGCCGGAGTCGGCTCGGCGAACCCGAGCGTGTTCGCGTGGCGTTCGCGACAGACGGGCGGGACGACGCTTCCGTACGATATCCTGCCTAATACAACCGACACGCTCGTCGTCTCGTTCTGTCCCAACATCCCGGCCACGCAGCAGAACCTGCTGACCAACGCGGTGATCCACATCAAGGCGCACGCGAAGGACTGGAGCAAAGAATTCCGGACGGTGTTGAGCGGCAGACGGGAACTGAACTTCTCGCCCAATCGCGTGCTCGTCTCCTTCCCGGCAACGCGTGTGGACACCAGCGCGGCGCCGATCGCCGTGGACATCACGGTGCCCGATCCGTTCCAGAACCCGAGCGGCGACAGCGTGGTGATCACCGGCATCTCGTTCGTGCCGGATCAACGCGTCTTCTCCATCGATCCCTCGGCGCCCCCCTTCCCGTGGGTGATCAAGCGCGGGCAGAGGTTCACGTTCAGGGTGATCTTCTATCCGCGTGCCCCGAAGGATTATCTGTCGCGGCTGTATCTGAAGACGAGCTTCCCATGCGACGGGCAGGACACCACGATCCTCGTACGCGGTACCGGTTTCGCTCCCGCGTTCGGTCTGCAGATGGCCTTCGATACCGCGGCGGTCGGCCGCGACACGTTCCATCTGAACACCTGCGACACGCTCCTGGTGCCGGTGATGATCAACCGCGCGATCCCGCAGGACGTGATCGACATGTCCTTCCGCGTCTCGTACGACACCTCGATGCTGGGGCTGGTGGACATCACCTCACCGTATACGCCGACCACATCGGTGGTGGATACCGGCGACGGCGCGCACGTGGTGTTGAAGGATGCGCGCAAGGCGGAGGCGGGCGTGGTGGCGCTGTTGCGGTTCTTCGTGCGCGGCAGAGCCGGCGCCTTCCCGATCACGCTGGACGACATCGGCTTCGACAGCGATTCGCTCGTGTTCTTCAAGATCGTCGCGGGGGTGGACCGCGGCTGGGTGATCGTCGACGAGCCGCTGATCGCGATCACTTCGGCCACGAGCTTCGACACCGTGAACATCAAGAGCTGCGCCGATCGGCAGGTGGTGGTGCGCAATCCCGGCGCCATTCCGATCCGCTTCGACTCGCTGAGCGGGCTGCCGCCTGCGCATCGCGTGGTCGCCACCAGCGTCCCTCTGCCGGTCACGCTCGCGCCGAACGATTCGGTGGTGATAACCGTGCGGTTCTGCCCGTACATCGAACAGCTCTACGACTCCACGCTGCTGGCGCACTCGAATGTGCCGTGCCCGATCGTCGACAGCGGGCTGGTGCACAGCTTCGGCTACGCGCCGCCGTTCCCGATGCGCCTCGCCATCGGACCGACGGTCGGCGTCGACACGCTGGCCGGCACGATCGCCGACACGGTGACGCTGCCGATCATGGTCGATCGCGACGTGCCGCAGACGCCGCTGGATGTGAACATGCTGCTGCGCTACAACCGTCGCGCTCTGCAGTATCTGGACATCACATCGACGTACACATCGCGCGCCTCGGCCACACCGGTCGCGGGAGGACTCGACATCAAGCTGCCGGGCTGCGACAGCCTGCGCGCCGGCGAGATCGCGCGCCTGCGCTTCATCGTGGCCGTGCCGGATTCGATCGTCTCGGGGATGATCCTCGAGCCGCAGAAGTTCACCAGCGACTCCCTCTTCTGGGTGAAGCTCGACCCACCGATCACGCAGGGCGACACCGGCATGGTGCGCGTGGGCGCCCGCTGCAACATCGCGCGCCTGAACTTCCGGGGCGGGGCCAACAAGCTCAGCGTGCCGCAGCCGAACCCGACAACCGGGCGCATGACGATCGAGGCGGAGATGGTGGAGGATTCCTACGCGCGGCTGCGCCTGTTCAACACGGCGGGCGACGAGGCGCTCACCGTGCTCGACGGCAGCCTCAGGATCGAGGGAGGGCGCTACCGCTTCGAGTTCGACGCCGGATCGCTCCCGAGCGGGGACTACTTCTGCGTGCTGGAGGCCGGCACGTATCGTGGCTCGCAGCGCGTGCGGATCGTGAAGTAAGCGTGGCGCGCGATCGAACGGCAAATGTCGTCGCGGGGTAGCCTCCTCGACGCAGGGAGATTCGTTGCACACCGTTGACTCCCTCGGAATCACGCGATCGTCGCGGAGTTGACTCCACGACCGTGGCGCGCGGTTCATTCCCTCTGGATCACATTCGACAGCATCTCATACGATACACGTGAATCGTCTACTGCCGGTCGTTCTTATCGCTGCCTTCTGGGCCGTGGGGGTGCGCGCACAGGATGCGCCCCCGCCGCCCGCCCCCGACACGCCGAGCGTCGTGCGTGAGCCGGACGTTGTGCCGACCGACACGGCGGCCGCGGTTCCGCCGCGCGAGGAGGAGCGCGAGCCGGAGCTTCCCGAGGGGGTGCACCTGAATCGCGACGGCCTGCTCATCACGTATTTCCGTGTGGGCGTGTACGCCGGCTATGCGTTCAACTTCCACGAGACGCAGGCGACGCTCTTCACCGGTGGAGCCGAGTGCGGCGCGTTCAACAATGGTCGGGGGAACGGTCCGGCCGTGGGTGTGTTCGGTGAGATCCCCGTGCTTGATGACTGGCTCGACGCGGTGGTCGGTGTGAGCTTCCTGCAACGCGGCGGCACGTTCGGCGAGGTGTTCACCTCGTCGTTGCCGGTATTGGATCCCGGGACGAACAGGTACGTGCCGCTCGACCGGCGCCATCGCTACAGCGCGGATCTGGGGTATGTGTTCGGCGAGATCGGCGCGCGCATGACGCCGCTGGCCGAGCTTCCGTTCTATCTGCGTGTGGGGGGGGGCGTGGGAATCACCGCCACATCGCCGACGCACAAACAGACCGAGGAGATCCTGTCGCCGGAGGGTGTCACCTATCCCGAGAACAATCAACGGATTCGCGACGTCTCGAGCGGGACGATCAAGAATGTCGGGCCGCATATCGCTGTGGGTGGGGCGGTGGGATATCCGCTGCGCATCGGCCCGCGCATGACCGCCGCGCCGGAGGTGAGCTATTATTATCCGCTGAACGATGTTACGCCGAATTATCGCTGGCGCATCTCGGCCGCGCAGGTCGGGCTTGCCGTGCGCTGGAACTTCGGCAAGGTGCCGGAGTTTCCGAAGGCGCCTCCTCCACCCCCGCCACCACCGCCCCCACCGCCGCCGCCGCCGCCACCGCCACCGGCGGCGGAGGAGGGCGTCGAGACGCCGGTGATCTCGACAGCTCCGGCCGTACCGAGCGTCAGGGCGACCAGGGCGGACAGTTCGCGGATATTGGAGACCCCGTCGAAGA
>CAZJYH010000074.1:0-630 GCA_964549365.1 uncultured Alphaproteobacteria bacterium | reverse complement strand
AAGCCGCCTCCTCCACCCCCGCCGCCTCCGCCCCCACCGCCGCCGCCGCCGGAGTATCCGCAGGTGGTGATCGCGAGCACGCGCGCCTCGAAGATCGAGATCGTCGAGACGGTGGTGACCGAGACGTTCCCGATCCTTCCCTACGTCTTCTTCGACAGTGCCGGGGTTGAGCTGGCCCCCCGCTATCATCGTCTGGCGCCGGGCGAGACGTCCGGATTCTCGGAGAACGCCCTTCCGCATCGATCGCTCGCGGCGTATTACGAGCTGCTGAACATCGTGGGGAGCCGCATGGCGAGCACCCCGACGATGAAGATCACGTTGAACGGGACCACCGATGGTCATGAGGAGCCGAGCATCGCGGGAACCGCTCTGCTGGCGCGCGCGCGCGCGCAGCATGTGAAGGACTACCTCGTGTCGACGTGGGGGATCAATCCGAAGCAGATCGCGGTGACCACGAGTCCGCAGCCGACGTTCCCCTCCAGCATGGAGTACGCAGAGGGGGCGGCCGAGACCCGGCTCTTCGCCATTCCGGCGGCCGCACGGTTTCGCGTGGATCGCGCCCGCGCGAGCGCCGAGGGCATGCCCGAGGCACGTAAGAACGCGCTGCTGACCGCCAACAGGGAGCGAGCG
>CAZJYH010000073.1:12073-12579 GCA_964549365.1 uncultured Alphaproteobacteria bacterium | reverse complement strand
CACGCCCAGCTGTGCCGGGCGCTGGAAGATGTGGAAGAACTTGCCGAACGGCAGCCACAGCAACGTGTAGATCACGGTGACCGCGTGCAGCAGCGCCAGGAAGTCGTAGCCGTAGCCCTTCATCCAGGTGTAGCTGGCGGTCAGCAGCAGCCCGGTGATGCTGATCGCGAAGAGGAGGATCAGCGGCATGAAGTCCTCCCCGAATCGCTGCAGCGCCGCGGCCCCGCCGTCGCGCACTCGCCGGCGCATCGCCAGCGCGACGCCGCCGATCACCAGCACCGAGGCCCACACCAGGCCGTGGAAGAGGAAGAAGCCCGCGATCGACTCGGTGACGAAGGTGAACGCGGGGAACCCGAAGACATACGCGTGGTAGGTGTCCAGATGCCCGGGCACCGTCTCGAAGTGCAGCCAGCCGAACACGAGCGGGATGGTGATCGCGAACGCGAGGATGCAGCCCCACATCAGCAGCATGATCGCGGCCACCGCGAGCCAGTATTTGACGGTGT
>CAZJYH010000073.1:0-12063 GCA_964549365.1 uncultured Alphaproteobacteria bacterium | reverse complement strand
GTGCGCGGCCCAGCGGCGCGCGTCGCGGCGGCGGATGAATCCGTTGAGCGCGAAGTCGCCGCCGACGCGCCGGAACCACACCCCGGCGTTGCGCAGGCGATGCCGCCGCCGGAAGAACATCCCCCAGCCGCGACGCCAGTAGATCGCCGTGGGAGGCCGCTGCAGCCAGATGGTGTATCGATAGGTGATGCCGAAGGCGGCGAAAAGGACGGCGAACGTGTAGCCGACGAGCGCTGCGTCGAAGTGCGCGAGGTTGCGCGAACCGGCAACGATCAACGCGGCGAGCGTTATCGTGACCGCGAGTCCTGCCAGCGTTCCCCGCATCATCGGCTGTTGCACGGTGCTCCTCCTCGTATGAATATCATCGCGGCGTCCGGCGAATCGGAACGGTCCGGACGTGCGCGAACATACGGTCCGCCCCACCGCCGCGATGATGATCTACATCATGATTCGAATGGCGGGGAAGGGAGTGGTGCTCGCCGTGCTCCACGCGCCCGATCTCTCGAACGCGTGGAGCATGGGTCGGAATCAAGCGGAGCCGTCAGGTCTCCGAACAGGCAGGCAGCCGTGCGGCGGTCATCCCAGGTGACCCGCGACCGATTCCGCCGCGTTGAACGAGCGCGCCGAGGCGGCGTGCGCTGCCAATGCGGGGGCGCCGATCTCCTCGGCCCGGGCGTTGCGCTTCGCGAAGTGCGCCGCCTCCAGCACGCTTGCGTCGGCCGTCGAGCCCGCCCGCCGGCGCGCAACGAGAACGCCGAGCCAGCAGGCCCAGACCGGCGCCAGCACCAGGTAGACGTTCAGCCCGGGGGCGGCAAGCCCGGGGAGGCCGAGGAGATTCCCGGCGGAGTCGGCCAGGCACGCGACGCCAAGCACGATGGTGGCGATTCCGAACGCGCGCCGCTCCCGACGCAGCAGCATCCCCATCCCGAGCCACCAGACGCCCGCCAGGAACACTTCGAGCGTGTTCCACAGGCCGCCGTAGACCATGTTCGTGACGAACGTGAAGGAGTTCAAAATCCCCGCACGCTCGGCGCCGGTCGCAACCGCGTAGCGCTCGATCATCGAGGGCCAGACCGCCGCCAGGATCGCCGCGCCGATCGCTCCCACCAGCACGTACCCCAGGCCGCAGAGCGTGTAGAGCGTCGCGCCGAACGATGAACGACGGCGCATCCAATCCCACAGGAACAGCGCCGACGGGATCAGCAGAAGGTAGTAGCCGAACATGTCGAGGATCATCGACCAGTAGAGCAGTTGAGCGGAACCGGCGCCGGCGCCGATCTGCCCGACGGGGTCGTCGAACGCGCCGAAGTTGAACCGGACGGCGATCAGCGCCACCAGGGTGCAGCCGAAGGCGAGGGCTGTTGAGAGGATCGCGGTGGACGCCGTGATGCGCCGCGCGTTGTCTGACGAAAGCATGGGGATCTCCTGTCTATGTAGACCGCGAAGTCGAGCGGTGCGCGCGCCGTTGCGGCTGAAGCCGTGCAAGGCAGGGCACGCACGGAAGGCGCAACCGGGCAGGGGCCCGGGGCCGTCGACATCGTGGAAGTTGTATGAAGGAATGAAGCGCGCCGCTTCGAGCCGGGCGCGAGCGGGTTCGGGTGATCGATCGACGGCATCCGCTCGGTTCCGGCCGTCCGCGGTGCATCGGAACGATCGGCGATCGCCTACGCGGGGCCCGGGCATGGGTTGCGCGGTGAACGGAACGTTACCGGTGCGCCGGCGCGGCAAGTGAGAAGAATCATCGTATCATCCGTTCGTCGTGAACTCCCCCCATCTCCCCCGATCCCCCTCTTTTCCAGTATCTCCGGCCGCGCGGTATGATCGACCGGCGCCGTTCGGGCAATCCCGTATTCCCGTGGAATCATGAACATCCGTGCAACACAACCACCCGCTCATTGCGCGCCACCAGCTGGATGCCGCGCCTCCGTCGCGCTTCTGTTCCTCGCACTCCTTTCGGTCGAAGCCGTCGGGCAATCGAATTTCTGGACACGGACCGCAGGCCCTGAAGGGGGCGCGGTGAACGACTTCGCTCGCAATCGGTCCGGCGGGTATGCGGCGCTCGCCGGCCCGCGTTTGTACACCTCCCGCGATCTCGGCGCGAAGCACCAGGAGCCTTGTGACGCGGCGCGACGAACCGGACGACTCCGCATGCGATCGTGCAGGAACTCGAGTACGGCATCCGAGCGGACCGGACATCCGGTCGGACCATGAAGCCCTCGGCTCGATGCCGCATGCGCAAGGATTCGGTGTGCGGATGATGGCGGTGCACGATGATGTACTGGCGGGGGCGCGGCCTTGCTTCGTAAGATTGCGCGCTCACCCCTTGGATTACCACCGGCGCCGAGCGCCGTTTCCTGAAATCTCGAGGATGACCCAATGCCACAATCGACCGAATCCGCAATCGCATCCATCGGAAGCACGGTCACCGTGGTTCCTCCGTACGCCGGACCAGGCTTCGGCCTGTACACAAGCGTCAACACCTTTCCGTCGATCTGGTATGCGTATCGCCACAAGCCGCTGACCGGCGAGATCGTCATGCAGCTCGGCTCGCTGCCGGCCACCGATTTCCAGATCGGCATTCTCCAGGTCGGCTTCCAGTACACCTTCACTCCGGAGGTCACCGGCTTCGAGCAGATCGTGGTGGACGTGGCGCCCGGCCCCATCACACGCCGGAACGCCACCGTCTGCCGGGCGGAGGTGCATCTGACCGGACCCGGCGTCAACCTCGTTGCCCATGCCGCTCTGCAGTCGTATCGCCCAACGTCGATCCTGCTCACCCGCAAGCTGCAGGCAGACGTGCAGTACACGCTGGCCTTTTACGGACACCTCCAGCTCAGCTTCGATGCGGGCGAATCCGCGTACGGCGAGATCATCACCGCGTTCCCGAAGGTGACGCGTTTTACCGCAGCCGCGCCGTTGGTCGCCGCTCCAGCCGCCGCCTCGACGGCGTACGTGCCCGTGCGCGAGCAGCGCGCGCACCCAACCGTGCGTGAGATCGGCATCGCCGAGGCCATAGCCGCGGGAGCGGAGGGGATCGTAGGAGAGTGAACGTCGAGAGATCGCACGCGTCGCGACGCGCGTATGCCTACGGCATGCAGGGCGCCGCCCGGCGCACGAACCACACAGAACGGAGGACTATCATGATCGCATCTTTCCGCGCTCTTCGTGCGGCGTCCTTGCACATCGCGGCAACGCTGGCCGCCATCGCCCTCGTCGGCTGCTGGGATCCACCCAAGCCGGTGGGAGAGTGGATGGTTGCCGACGCTCGTGAGGCGATCGTGTTCAACGACGACGGCACATTCGAGCTGCTGTACTACGCCTACGATTACACTCCGCCTCCCCCGAACGCCCCCGGATATTCGGAGGGGACGCAGATCCCGGGGAGTGGGAAATGGCGTCTGCGAGAACGTGGCACCTACACAACGGACCTCTCGAAGGAGCCCGCGTGGATCGACATGGTGGTCAACCGGAACGGCACTCCGCGCCGACAGCAGGGCCTGATGCAGTTCCTCGACGACAACACCATGTACATCGCCGTCGAGGACACGCGCCCGGCAACGATCAATGCGTCGAGCCGCAGGACACGCTGCACGCGCGCGGCGCCCGGCGAGCTCCGGCGTTGAATCGCGCGGCGAGGCCGCGTGCCTGAGCCGCCGTGTCTTCCCATTCCGCTCCCGCCGACGTTGCGTGCACCGTCGACGGGAGCGGTTCGCACGGCGTGCCGCTCCGTCAACGCCGAAAGTTGCATCTTGCGGGCCATGCCATTCCCCATCAACCTCATCATCGTCCATCCGGAGCGTGAGACCTGCGACGCCTTCGCCGAGCGGTTCGCAGGGCTGCCGAACGTCGACGTCCAGCAGCGGCGCTTCGAGCACCTCACGCCGCTGGACTGCGTCGTCACCGCCGGACATTCCTACGGCATCATGACCGCCGGCATCGACGCGGCCGTCGGCGGCTTCCACGGCGAGGAGCTGATGCACCGCGTGCAGGACCGGATCCGCAACGAGTATCTCGGCGAGCAGCCCGTCGGCACCGCGTTCATCGAACCGACCGGCAACGCGGCGTATCCCTACATCGCGCACGCCCCCACCATGCGCACGCCGGGCGTGATCGCCGGCACCGACAAGGTCTACTGCGCCGCATGGGCCGCGCTGCTTGCCGTGTATCGGCACAACGTCGCCGTGGAGCAGCGGAGTCTCTTGGAGCAGCGGAGCCTCTTGGAGCAGCGGAGTCTCTTGGAGCAGCGGAGCCTTGCGGAGGAGCCGAACGGTGCCGGGGCGGAACCGCCTGACGCTGACGTGGATCATACGGCGGCGGATCGGCAGGGCGCACCCGTGGATCGACGCATCACGTCCGTCGGCTTCCCGGCGATGGGGACCGGGTTCGGCGGCCTTGCCCCGGCCGAGGCGGCGCGGCAGATGGCGGCCGCGTACCGCCACTATCTCAACCCACCGTATCGCTTCGACTGGGACCTGGTGATCGCGCGGGAGATCGCGATCAATCGAAAACAGGACTGATCGCGCCGTCACCCCGGAATCGCGTCGCCGCCCCTGAAGCACGCCGCTTCCCGGAGCCCGTGCCGGGCACGCGCGCGGAGTTTCCGTTCGCGGCGCCCCGGATATGATACCGCCGCCTCGGAATCGAGCAATTCCATCAAATCCGCGCGTACGCCGTCGCGAGTATGGCTGCCGACGCGACGGCCCATTCGGCGAGCGTTCCCTTCTCCGATTCCCACCTTTTCCATGCTCATTTCCCGATGCGTCCCAAAGAGACCGTGTAGCCTTTTTCAGCGAATATTGGACGGATTTCCCATGGTACCCAGATTGGGGGTACACCATGATGTACTCGTATCAATTCGATATATGGCGTATCGTTTAGGTGTCGGATGCATGATGAAATTTGCACGGCGACGAGCGGTGAAGCAGGCCATCGATACCGGCCGCAAGCGGCTATGGCGCGCACGGCACATCGATATCATCATTCTGTTTCGATCTCGCCCGAAAGGGAATATTCGCCCCGATTTCGGCGAGTTCAGCAAATCCGGAGCGTTCGCTCCGCCGGCGATGGATGCGCCGACGCCCACGGCGATATTCGACCGGCGGCACGGTCGCGGGGGTATTGAACCGGCCGCTGCTGCCCGTCGCGCACTTGTTCAAGGAACCATGATTCAATCAGAGGAGAACGACGATGCCAACGATTCTGACACCAGCAACATTTACGACACCTCTATCGGTGACCGTCGGGTCGGTCGTGGACACAGGCCAGGCGGACTTCATGACCGTAATTGCACGCACGGGATTGAGCGTCGCATGCAGTGAGGACAATGTGGTCCCGCTTGTGGTGAGAAACAAGCTGAGCGCCGACATCGCGACGATCAACTCGAAGGGGGACGCGGATTTCATGGCCGGCAATTTCCGGAGTGGACTTGTTGTAACCGCAAGCGCGAGCCCGATTGCCTTCACCGTCAAGAACAACAGTGGGGTTACCGTCGCATCGATATTCCCGAACGGCAAGGGCGATTTCTCGGTGGCCGGCATTCGGACGTTCCAGGGGGCGGCGCCTCCTGTT
This sequence comes from uncultured Alphaproteobacteria bacterium, assembly GCA_964549365.1. Lineage (GTDB taxonomy): Bacteria > Bacteroidota > Ignavibacteria > OLB7 > OLB7 > JAFDZV01. The sequence goes on along the minus strand of CAZJYH010000073.1, from coordinate 6,495 downwards.
GGTGGCTCCGACGGAGATATCGTCGTCTCGAGCTCCGACAACAGGCTCTATGTCAAGATCGGAGGAACGTGGCGCTTATTTACGCCGGACAACCCTTGACGCCGGCGCGACATTCGGGAGAAACTCGGAATGTGCGTGCCGTCGGCCGTGTTGCGGGCACCATCCACTCGCTTCGGTGCGTGTCGGCACGGGGTTCGAATCGGGGCGAACCGATCGGTCCCGGGCAAAACATCGCGCGATAATTCGGGCGGAGATGCGCGGCCCATGCCGTCTGATCCGCCGACGCGTGTTCGATATATGCGTGCTGCGTCCGGCGGAGGCATGATGCCCGGGGAGAACCAACTGGTCCGGTGCCGAACTTCGATATCAATCGACGGCTGAAATTGTCCGCCGACAATGACACTGTGATGAAGGCTTCGCGATGCAATACGATGTCGCCCTGGTCAGCGTCTGGACTGAGCCCGTTCATGTGAACCCGAGTTATCAGCTGATCCGCAACGAGATCAACCGATACTCCCGGGTGTTGGCCGCGCGCCGTCTGACGGAGTTCATGGCGTCGAATCCGGAGCGTGCCGACGAATACGGCGACGTCGTTCGGTATCAGGAGCAGTATCCGTACTGCCCCGGCCTGTTGAGCATCGCCGCCGTGCTCGAGGAGGCGGGGTACCGCGTTCTCTGTGTCAGCCTCGATGTCGAACGCGATCGAGTCGGCGGCGCCGATTGGCTGGAAGTGTACGTCCGGCGGTTGTGCTCGGCAACGCGCACCGCCGTCGGCGTTTCGGCGGTCACGCCGGAATACTACCGGGCAGTCCGATTTCTCGAGACGGTGAAGGCGTGCGCCCCGGGACTCCACACGATGATCGGGGGAACGCATGTCACGTACATCGACGAGGAGGCCGCCCGGCATCCGGCCGTGGATGTCGTTGTGCGCGGGGAGGGTGAGGCGACGGCGCTGGAGCTGGTGCGACGCTGGACCAACGGACAATCCGTCGACAATGTCCCCGGGACAACCATGCTTTGCGACGGTATGATGCGGAGGAATGCGGACCGGGAACTTCTGGACTGCAGAAAACTGCCGGTGCCGGCGTATCACCTGCTCGACTCGGAGCATCTGGAGCGCGTTCATCTGACGCCGACATATAGTCGCGGGTGCCCCTTTCAATGCAACTACTGCGTCGAGTCGGTGTTCTGGCACCGGCGCATGCGCTACAAGGATCCCGCGCGATTCGTCGATGAGCTCGAGGCGATCATCCGGTTGACCAACTGGAAGTTCATTCACATCGCCGACAGCACCTTCGGAATCAGTCGCGAGGCCACGGCGGCACTGTGCGACGAACTCGACCGGCGTAATCTGGACGCGGTGTTCAGCGTCAACGTGCGACCGGATGTCTTCACCTATCTCGGGGAGGAGCTGGTCCGGCGACTCGCGAGGACGGGGTTCGTGGAGTTCTATATCGGGATGGAGAGCGCCGACGAGGGCCTGCTCGCGTTGCTGGATCGACGACAGTCGCACACCGGGTTGTTGGACGCATTGCATCGTTTGAAGGCAATCGGCATTCCGTTCGTCAAGCTCTACCTGATCGTCGGGGTCCCCGGCGACACCCATGAGGGCCTTCAGAACACGCTGAATTCCATCCGGCGGATGCTGGAGCAGGATCTGATCTACTACGCCACGGGAAAGTTCTTCGTTCCGGCGCCCGGAACCTAGCAGTTCGCCCATCCGGCCGAGAACGGATACGATTTTCTCACACGCGACTGGAGTTTGTACGAGCGCTATAATTTCCCTCCGGTCGTGGAGCATCGGGAATTGAGCGCATTTGAAATCGAGCAATATGTTACGTTGCTCCAGGCCATTCAACTGGCGGTCTATCGCAGGAAGCTCGGCCCCGACGCCGATGAACAGCGACGGATACGGGCCTGGACCGAACAAACATATTACCGGAAGATTTATCTGTGAGAACCTTTGTCGCGACGCCGGAACGTCTGATCGTCGATGAGTTGTCGGCCACGCTCGGCCGACCGGTCGCTCCGGAACGAATCGGTGGATATCTGGGACGGAGCGAGGTGTTTGCCCTTCCGGACGAGGGAGCCGTCCTGAAGATCTACCACGACAACGCCGCGCTGAAAAGCCGACGCGAGGTGGATACGCTCGAGATGCTCAGGCACTCGGAATTGCCGGTGCCGACGTTGTTGCTGCAGGGTCATTTCTCCGATGGGGAACCGTGGGTGTTGATGAGCCTTCTTCCCGGATTCGTTTTGGAAGCTCATGAACAGGAGATCGCGCCGTCGGATACGATGGAGTTGTTCGGCCGGATGGGCGGCCTGCTGGCTGCGTTCCATTCCGTTCCCATCCGGTGGGAAGCCGGGCATCCGGCGTTCTCCGATCCTCTCGGCCTGCCGGCCCGACGCTACGCAGCGTATCGCGCGCATGTGCTTGCGCGCTCCGACGCCGATCATGCGCTGTACGTCGAGGCGGCCGGGCGGATGATCGCGTTGGAGAGTCGGATCGTCCCGATCCGGGAGCCGGTGATGGTGCACCGCGATTTCTGTCGGCGGAATATTCTGGTCCATCGCGACGAGCGGTCGGCGTGGGAGATCTCCGGGCTCATCGATTTCGAACGATCGCTCCCGGGCGATCCGATGGAGGATATCGCGCTGCTCGCGTTCAAGGAATTTCTCGGGAGCGTCGATGTTCGAGATCAGGTCCTTCGGGCGTACACGGCGGTTCGGGACCTTCCGAACGATGCCGACGACCGGCTCGCGTATCATCTCTACGGCCTGTTCTTCGAGATAGCCAAGTGGGCGAGCGTTGACGATCCTGAATATTATCATCGATCGATGCGCGCGTTGGCCCGACTTCTCGACGGCGACCCGACCCTCTCCGCGCGTCCGGCCGAAGCCGTTGCCTCGGCGACCGGCGTTTCGAGAGAGGGGATGCGAACCGAGGATCGATTCGAGTCCGCGGGCTGATGTGTGCCGTGTGCATTCCGGGGACAATCTCGCAATGGAGGCACGATGACCGCAGCATGGAGAGCGGAGGTCCTCGGATACGTCGAGGAGATCCTCGCCGCCGGCGAACTGGGCGATTCGCTTGGGTGCGGCCGATTCAATCGTGAATTCGAGAGGCTGTTCATCCGGACGCTGGGCGTTGCGCATGCGCTGACGATGAACTCCGCAACGGCCGCGCTTCATGCCGCCCTCGTCGGCGTCGGGGTGGAACGCGGCCACGAAGTGATTGTTGATCCGCTGCTCAAATACGGCGCCGTGGCGGCCCTGCATGCCGGTGCGATTCCGGTCTTCGCCGACGTCGACCCCGCGACATTTTTGATCGACCCGGCATCGGTTGCCGCTTCGATCTCCGATCGTACGCGGGCGGTGATCTGTACCGCCACGTTCGGGCTGCTTCCGGATACGCCGGCGATCGTGCGCATCGCACGAGTTCGCGACATCGCCGTGGTGGAGGATTGCGCGCAGGCGATCATGGCAAGGCGGGCGGGACGTCTTTCCGGGACCGGGTGCGATGTCGGGGTGTTCAGCTTTCAGATGACCAAACACCTGAGTACCGGCGAGGGAGGGATGCTCGTTTCGGATCGGCCCGAAGTGCTCCGGCGCGCGCGCGGCGTTCGAGAGCATGGCTGGGAGCCGGATCGCGACCCGTCGCGGGAGCGCCTTGGGTGGATGTATCGCATGCCGGAGATCTGCGCCGCCGTTGGGGTTGGCGGCTTTCGAGCGCTCGATGCAACCCTGGCGGCTCACCGGAACGCCGGCGCGATGCTCCGCCGGGCCGTGGAGCGACGGTCGTGGATCTGCCCGCAGCATGTCCCCGCCGGCGACGATCACGTGTACTGGACCTGGGCGGCGCGGGTGCGCGACGTCCGGACGCTGGATCTGCTTGCCCCCGTGCTCGCCCGGCGCGGCGGCGAATTCGAGATAGGGTATTGCGCGGGGGGGCCGATCTACAGGCGAGAATTTCTCCGACATCATTTCAGGGATACCCCCTCGATCATGCATCGATATGCTCCGGGAACATGCCCGCACGCCGAGGAATTGATCGGCTGCCTGGTTCACATGCGCATCGATGCGCGACGCGGCGCGGAGTATTATCGACGCCAGGCGGACGTGCTGGCCCGATCCGTCGATGAAGTCGAGGCGGTGATCGACAAAGGGCCCGAGCCGCCGTGGAAGCGATCGCATGAGTGATGGATCCATTGCCCGGGATGGGAACGGGCCGTACGACCAGGACGGCGAGGGGCATGGCGGTTGGCGCGATCGCATGCGGGCGGAGATGATGGCAAACCTTGCCGAGGTGGTGCTTGGGGACGCGTGGGATGGATATTCCGGGCGCTTCTGCAACGCCGTGGAGCGGTTGATCGAGGGCCTGACCGGCCTGCGCGCTCTGCTCACCAACTCGGGCACATCGGCGCTGGAGTGCGTCATGCGCGGCATGGCGGTTGAAGAGGGCGCGGAGATCATCGTCCCCTGCTGTGCTCCGCATGCCTCGCTGCATGCCGTGCTGCGAGCCGGGGCCACGCCGGTGCTGTGTCGTGTTGCCGATGATACGCTCACGATCGACGCCGCCGACCTCGATCGCCGGCGAAGCGGCCGAACGATGGGCGTCATGTACGTGTATGCGTTCGGAAACCCGACGGGCGTCGTCGAGGCGGCCGGTTGGTGTGCGTCGAACGGGATTCCGTTGATCGAGGATGCCGCCGGTGCGTTCGGTGCGTCGATCATGGGGCGTGCGATCGGCGGCTGGGGGCGCGCCGCGATCCTGAGCTTCAACCACGCAAAGCGGTTGACCTGCGGCGAGGGCGGGGCGGTCGTGACCGGCGATCCGGCGCTCCATGATGCCGTCAGGGAACTCCGGCACGGCGGATATCGACGCGGCGACCGCGGATACCACGAGGCGGTATCCGTCGGCGGCAAGATGCTGCTGTCCGAGCTGCAGGCGGCGGCGTTGCTTCCACAGTTGCAACGGGCCCGAAGCCTGGCCGCTGATGTGGCCGAACGTGCCGCGCTGATCCGGTTCGACCTGCGCGAGCGCGCCGGCCTGCACGTGCAGCACGTTGCGCCCGACGCGGAGCACGCGTGGAACCGCGTGGCGGCGATCGCGCCGGAGGGGGAGGATATCCTCCGCGCGGCGGATGGACGATACGGCCTGCGCCGGATGTGGCATCGGCCGATCGTCGACGAGCCTGTCTTCGCCGCGCGTGCCGTTGCCGCCGACGACGTGGCCGAACAGGTCCGTGAGCTGTGGCGCAGGGTTGGTATTTGCGATCCCGCGCTCGATCGAAGTGTCTGAGGTGCGCATCCTCCGTACGCGCCTGTGGTCGTGTGTGGAATATTTTTCCGGGGGTTGATGATGCACGAGAACGTATCACCTGCCGAGGCTCGCGCCGCGAGATCGGTACTCTACAGGAACGCGCCGCCGCCGTTGCCCGTCAACTACGAGCCGTCTCCCGGGCTTCGTGAGATCCGGTTGCATGAGATCGATTTGTACGTGACGATGAAGTGCAACATCCGCTGCGATTTCTGCAGCGTGCGCGCCGGCGAATACGCGCATGAGGAATTGTCGCTCGGGCAGATCGTTCGTCTGATCGACGAGGCCGTCGAGCTCGGGCTGGAGGAACTGCACTTCCTGGGAGGCGAGCCGACGATGCGGCGCGACCTTGAGGCGATGGTGCGCCATGCCGCATCGCGGAATGTCGCGACGCGGATTATCACCAACGGCATGCTTCTGCCCAGGGAACGGATTCAACGTCTTATCGATGCGGGCCTGGGCGAGGTGATGATCTCGGTTGACGGAATGCACGACGCCCACACCTTGCTGCGCATTTCCGGCGCGAACGGTTGGGCCACCACCATGCAGTGCGTCGCCGACTGCGTCGAACTCGGAATCAGGACTCGGGTTTCGACGGCCGCGTATCGCACCAACTACGACGACGTTCTGCCGCTCCTCGATCTGGTCAACGAAATGGGCGCGCATTGCTACTCCGTGTTCCTCGGCTCACCGCTCGGCCGCGGACATGGCATGCTGGGCGACGTGATCAGCCCTTATCGCTGGCGTGAGCTCCAGGAGGCCGTGGCCGCACGGGTCCCGGCGCTGCGCCCGGATCTCGACATCATCATGGAGGCGGGATTTCAGTGGAGCGACGGACCGGTTGTCGACCGCGCGCAATTGAAGGGGCGCGGCACGGGCTGCAATACGCTGTTGGAGGATTATGACTATCTGATCGTGCGCAGCGACGGCAATCTCTATCAATGCGTGTTCTTCATGACCGAGGGAAAGCCGATCGGTTCGATCGCGCATCAGAAATTGCTGCCGACACTCCAGCATGCGCTCGAGCGCGCCGATTACCACGGATTCACCGTACCGCAGGACAAGTGCGTTTCATGCTCGCACCAGGTGGAGTGCGGCACCGGCTGCCGTGGATATGCCTCTCTGTACAACGGTGATTGGCTCACCACCGACCCCAGGTGCGCGAAGACCGAATC
>CAZJYH010000072.1:7898-12605 GCA_964549365.1 uncultured Alphaproteobacteria bacterium | reverse complement strand
GTAGCCGATGTCGATGCCGAGCAGCTGTGGGTCGAGGAGGCGGAGCGTCGACTCGACCGGTTATCCTCCGGCGTCGTAATGAGCAAACCGGCGGAAAGCGTTCTCCAAAAGGCGCGGTCGGCGCTCCGGTAATGGATATTCGTTTCCATCCGGATGCGGAGGCCGAATAAATCGCAGCAGCAGAGTTCTATGAAGGGCAGGCTGCTGGTCTCGGTATGGATTTCATCGTCGAGATACAACAAGCCCTGGGAATGATTGCTACCCACCCGGAAATCGGCCATTTATTCTCAAAACATCTTCGCCGCATCCTCGTTCGGCGTTTTCCCTTCGGTCTTCTTTACCGCAGTGAACCGAACGGCATCTTCATTGCCGCAGTCATGCATCTTCACCGACGTCCGGGGTATTGGAAGGATCGAGCGTGAGAGGATATCCGCGCGCCGTTCGCACGGAGTTCAACCGGCCGCTGGCGCAGGGTGCGTGAGTATGCACCGTGTCGACATTCCACGTAATGAGTACGTTCGCGCGCCCCGGAGAAACAGATGAACAACGCTCAACGCCTGGCCCTGGTGCGCGCGGTTCACACCGCGATCTACATCGTGATGGCCGCCTCCACGTTCCTCCTGCTCTATGCGGGCATCACCGGCGCTGAAGGCGTCTGGCTCCGGGCCGCGCTGGCCTTGCTCGGCATCGAAACGATCGTCTTCGTCGGAAGCGGGATGAAGTGCCCGCTCACAGCGGTCGCCGTGAAGTACGGTGCGAGAACCGGCCATGTCTTCGACACCTTCCTCCCCGAGCGCTTCACGCGCTACACGTTCCGATTCTTCGGCACCGTGATGGTCATCGGCCTGCTGCTGCTGGCGGCGCGTTGGCTGGGCATTCTCGGGTAGCCGCACGGCGCGCAAAAAAAACAATCCTGCATCGGCAACCGCGCTCGTCGCCCCGCGTCCGGCGCGCAAGTGGCCGAGGTTCTCATTCCACAAGGATCAACACATGGCACGAGTCAGCACGTACCTGAACTTCCCGCGCTCCACCGAGCAGGCCTTCCTCTTCTACAAGTCCGTCTTCGGCACCGAGTTCAACGGCCCGATCATGCGCTTCGGCGATATCCCCGCCGCGCCGGATGCGCCGCCGATGTCCGAGGCCGACCGGGACCTGGTGATGCACGTCGAGCTGCCGATCCTCGGCGGCCACGTGTTGATGGGAACCGATGCCCCGGAGACGATGGGCTTCACCGTGACGCAGGGGAACAACTTCTACATCAACCTCGAGCCCGACACCCGCGCCGAGACCGATGCGCTGTATGCGGCGCTGGCGGCCGACGGGAAAGCCGAGATGCCGCCGCAGGAAATGTTCTGGGGCGGTTACTTCGGAAGCCTCACCGATCGGTTCGGCATTCGCTGGATGTTCAACTGCCGGAGCAAGACCTGAGGGGCGTGCATACCGATTCCACCGTTCGGTGGCGCCGCAGTACCTCGGACACGAGGTTCCGTCATGCCGGCCCGCCGCCTGCTTGGATTATCGCGGCGACGATGGTGTTTGGGCAAGCGCATTGCTCCTGCCCAAACATCCATCGCAAACGCACCCGGTAGAAGCCGGGTGCGATGACGATCGCCTGCCCACTCCACCACAGGAGGTAGTTCGCACCGCCGTTCGACCACGATTGTGCCCCGGTTCCCACCATTCTGTCCATGTTGAAGCGGAGCCGGGCGCCGAAGCCGGGCCGAGAAAATCCACTGTTGACACGCTCGCATTTTTCAACGAAGTTTACCGCCCCTGCGAACTCACCTCTCGTCCCTGTTTCCCGGACAATCGACCGTGGAGCCGTCCGGCCGTCGTAACCGCCATCGGTATATCCGGCCGCCGCATGTATCCCCACCGTGCTCCCGACTCCATTCGACCCGGCTTTTCTGTGGTACCATCATTCGATATCCTGTACACCCGCGCCTGACAACGACGGGAACGGCATATGCCGCATCATCATTCTTTCACCAGGGAGAATCACCATGGCTGATCAATCGAATCATGCAGCACGACGATCGGACTTCGTAGCGAAGATCGTCGGCGACCCCGCGAACCCTCCGAAGACGATATTGCTCACGGGATTTCTGGGCGACTCGTCGCTGGAGGCACACACGCGATTGTATTTCGATGCATCGTTGAATGATTACGCCGAGATCCCCGACGACGCGATCCTTCATACCGAACCGCGATCACCAGAGGAATCAACGCTCGGCGGCGAATACGTCTGGGTGGAGGCTACGGCGAAACTGACGTACTCCGCGCCAAACCCACACGGCTCCAAGGCGCAGTTCTTCGACGGACCGATTTACCAGGAATACGACTGGGCCGGCACCGGCGGAATGAACACCGGCGGTTATGGGAACAAGGTGATCGGCGCTCCGGTGCGTTCGCTCTACTGCCCGTCGCTCCATTGTCCATCCGCCATCTGCAAGACACAGGTGTGCCCCACGCAGGTCTGTGTCACGCAGGTGTGCGCCACGCAGGTATGCGCAACCCAGAGCTGTCCGACCGCCGCCTGTACCGCATGGCCGCCCAACACCACCGGATGCCCGTTCTATCCCTACCCCATGCCGATGATGAGGGGAGCACAGGGGCCGTACCCTCATGGCATGGGCGGATATCCGGATTACGCATATGATGATGGTGACGACTACGGAAACAAGGTCATCGGCGGTTCGGTTCGTTCGCTGAACTGCCCGTCGGTGCAGTGCCCATCGGCCGTCTGCCGGACGCAGGTATGCCCCTCACAGGTCTGTATTACACAGGTGTGCCGGACACAGGTCTGTGCAACCGAGACCTGCCCAACCACCGCCTGTACCGCGTGGCCGCCCAACACCACCGGATGCCCGTTCTATCCATATCCCATGCCGATGTGAGGGCGCGCAGGCTTCGTACAGCCACGAAATGGACGCAAACGAAGGCCGGCTGACGTCGTTCTGCCGGCTCGGACCGTCGGCGTCGGCGCACCGGCCACTGGTGTGGTTGCCTTCCCGGCCCCTTCGACATGGGGCCGGGAAAGGTGATATCGGCGGAACCGTTCGCGACCCGACGCGGGGGCAGCGTCACAAAAATGGACACCTCAACGGTTCGCATGAACGCGCACGGGCGCCGGAACCTTGTGCTATCCGTCGCCCTTCGGCACGTACAGTATGAACTCCGGCTCATCCGGCAGATCCGTGATGAAATCCTCCCCTTTCCCGCTCCCATCCGCGGGAAATTTTTTGATCTTTTTCGCCTTGCGCTCCGCCGCGTAGAAATTCCCGTCGGCGTCGAAGGCCATCCCGGAAATGTGCTTCACTTCCCCGTCGATAAACGTCGTCGGCGCGACGGCTCCCGAGGGCGCGCCCTGCGTGAGGTCATACGTCACCACGCTGTCGTTGCCGGAGCTGCCGATGTAGAGCACGGCCCCGGAGTTCCCCTGCAGCAACTGAACGGGAGCGCTGAGATTATCCCCCGCGATCCATCCCTGCAGCTCTCCCGTCAAACAATCGTACACCTTCACCGCATTCGCGGGCTCATCCGACACGTAGAGCGAGCCGCCGTGGTACAACACTCCGCGCACCGAGTTCGCAACCCGCGTATCGGTATCGTCGGTGAAACTGACCCCGAGCCCTTGCGGTGCCGGCACATCCGGCGGCGGCGGCGTGGGCGTCCCCGGAAGCGCTCCAACCGACGAGGCGACGATCGTCCCCGACATGAACGCCGCCGGGGGCGAAAACTGCGACCGCAGATACGAGGCGACCGGAAGTGCCGTGTTCGTGCTCGAGAGCCCGGTCACCACGTTGGTGTCCTGACTGGAGAGATACCAATTCCCCGCCGCATCGAAGGCCAGATCATAGGGATGGAGGATGGAGTCGACGGTATCCTTCGATGCGAGCACCACTCCGAACGTATAGGCCCCGTTTCCATCGGCGTCGTAGGCGAGCACCTGGCTGTACTCCTTATAGCCGTTCACCACGTAGAGCACGCTCCCCGCCGTCATGAACCCGCGCAATTCCTGCAGCGGCGGGTTGCTCCCCCCGGTCGGCAGGAGGTTCGGCTGCGAGTGCGGCTCGCCGCTGTCGTGATACACCAGAATATTATTCGTGCCGCCGCCCCCGCCGTGAAAGCTGATGTACCACATGGTTGGTTCTCCGTGATGTTCGTTGTAGTTGCGGACGGATCAGATGCGCGTGGTGTCCGGGATACTTGCGTCATCGCCTCCGCCGGGTGCAAACGCAAAGACACCGGCACACATGGAGACCCGGCGGTACCCAGCGCGAATGCCGAGGCGCTCACACGCGGCGATTGCCTCATCCGCCACCCAGTAGTGCTCGGTATCGTCCCACGCGTCCGCCCATCTGTCGTGTGCCTCCGCACGCGCGGCGAGGCTCGCGAAGGCGATGTCCGCAACGAGCAGAAGACCATCATCAGCAAGCGCGTGGGTGATGATGCGTTGCAACAATTCCATTTTCGCCGCGAGATCGAACTCGTGGAAGAGGTAGGCGGAGACCACGCGGTCGAACGGCCCGCGAAGCTCCGTCGGCCATGCGTTCAGCAGATTCGCCTGCACGAGCACGGCGCGCGGCAACTTCGTTTGTGCGCGGGTGAGCATATCGGCGGAGAAGTCCATGCCCCAGACGTCGCAGCCCCGCTCCTCAAATCGCACGGCAAGATTCCCGGTGCCGATACCGAGATCGAGCACCC
>CAZJYH010000072.1:0-7888 GCA_964549365.1 uncultured Alphaproteobacteria bacterium | reverse complement strand
CGCGACGCCCGCTACCTGAACGACGCAAGTGATCATATTCGGCGCGACATCGGCCGCCGCAACCACCTCATCGAGCACCCGATCGTACCCCGCGAAAGGAAACCCACCGTCGTTCGCAACGACGGTATCGTCATAGCGCGCCGCCCAGGCATCGAAGAGTTTCGTGCGATCTGTTCCGTTCATGTTCGAGGTGTTCGGGTTATGTCGACAGCCCCGCGCGGCACCGACGATAATGTCTCGTTGACACGGCGTCAGGCTTCAACGACCGCGCAGGCTGGATGTCGTGTTGATCCCGCGGAACAGCTCCGGCCGGATCCGAGCGCACACCACATTCGCGGTCGACGTTCCGTCACCGAGGTTTATCTGAAGCCCCCGCTCACGCCGACCGCGGCCGCCGCATCGACCAGATCAGCACCACCACGTTCGCGATCAGTGTGGCGATGTTCACCGCTCGCGCGAACGGCGGCGCCGACTCGGGGAGAATCTGGCCGAGCAGCACCACGGCGTTCAGCACGAGAAGCATCACCGCGAGGATTTTATTTCCGCTCATCATGTGAGATCCGTTGTGTTGAGTGTCTTGACGGCCGCCGTGGGAACCTCGACGGCAGAGGGCGTGTTGCCGGCGGAGGCGATGTCGCGGATGTTCTTCTGGACGGCCACGGCCGCGAAGAGCGCAAGCAGGTACGACATGGCATAAAATCCCTTCTCGCTCCGCGTCAGGTCCGCGTTCCACAGGCCGATCACCAGCAGCAGAATCGCGATGCCGAGCGAGAGCCAGCAGAGCCCGAAGTAGATCGCCGTCACCGGGATCCCCTCCAGCCGGTCGCGCACGGATTTCTGCAGCGAGACGGCCGAGAACAATCCATACATGAGGATGGTGAAGTAATATCCCCGTTCGTTGAGCTGCATTTCGGCGTTCCACAGGCCGATCAGGTAGGCGGCGATGCCCGCCACCAGTGCCACCCACGATGCGCCGATGAAGGCGTTGGTGGGGCGCTGTGTCTGTTGTGTCATGGTTCCGATTCTCCGTTGGTTGAGTGGGCAGCCATGTGCCCGAACGCTCGGTCGTTGAGGAGTCCCCTCGACCTGCGCCATGTCATGCCGCGACGGCAATATAGAGACCGCGCCCCGCCGGACCGACCGGATCATATTGGGCACGAAGCCCCGCGGCGGCGAACGCCTCCAGCATCTCCGCCTGCGTGTACAGCGCCAGCTCGTGCACCTCCACCGCATGCTCGATCCCCGACGGCCGCCCGATAAGATACTCGAAGGTGCAGAACGACATGCGGCCGGCCGTGCGGATATGATTCATGCGCGCCACGTGCACCCCCTCCCCCTGTACCGTCGTGCATCCGACGCGGCCGTCGGTGAGGAAGCCCGGGGGAAACCACGGCTCGACGATCACGATACCGCCGGGCTCGAGGTGTGCACGGAAGCACTCGAGGGCTTCCCGCACGCGATCGATCGAACGGAGATACCCGATGGAACTGAACAGGCAGAGCACGACGTCGTACCGATCGGGAAGATCGAACGCGGCCATGTCCGCCTCGTGCACCTTCGCGCCGGGGAGTTTCTCGCGCGCGATGCGAACGAACCCGGGTTCGAGGTCCAGCCCGTCCACGTGCAGCGCATGATCCGCCGTCAGAAGCCGCGCGTGCTCGGCCGTGCCGCACGCACCATCGCGCACCGTCCGGGCATGCGGAGTATGCGCGCGGATCAACTCGGCAAGGCGCGCGGCCTCGGCCGGATAGTCCTTGAAGCTGCCGTAGATCAGGTCGTACAGGTCCGTCGTCGCGTGATACATGGGGTGGGTTCTCCGCTGTGATGCTTTCTGAATCAGCCGGCCCCCTTGAACGCAAGGCCCATCCCCTCCAGCGCCTCCCTGAGCGCGCCGATCGCCTTCGGCCCCATGCCGTGCAGCGCGAGCAATGCGTGCTCCTCGACGTTCGCCAACTCTTCGAGATGTGTGTAGCCGGCGCCGGCGAGGGCACGCAGCGCCGGCTTCGCAACGCCGGGCGGGAACGGTGTGCCGGTTATGTCGGATTTTTTGGTCGGCATGCCGCTTCTCCCGTGGAATCATTTTCCTGATCACGCTCGCTGCACCCCGTTCAAGCGCAGTGCATCATTCAACCGCGGTGCCTTCGTTCCGCCGATGCGGCGTCGATCGCCTTCAACAGACGCTCCCCCTCTGAGGCCGCGCGGTTGGATTCGATCCACTCATACACGTCGCGCAACTCCTCCGGTCGATACCCCGGCCCACAGCAACCACAGGAATGGAAGGTGAAGCCCGCATCGTACAGCAATCGCACCTTCTCCCACCCTTTGCTATCGGTTCGCGCGGGCGCCTTGAAGTCGAGACCGATGTCGGCCATCGGAGCGCGGCACTGCGGGCAAAGGACGATGCGTTCCTCACCGGGCGCGGGAAGCATGTTCTCCGGGAGATCCCACAAACTCGTCTGCTTGAAGACCTTGCGGCACGCGAAGCAGACGAAGGGCTCCTTGTATCGAGTATCACCGTATCGGCACATCGCGATGATCGTTGAAAAGTGCGAGAAGGCCACCGAGGCGGCGCGGCATGTCGTATCAGTACAATCGGCACGAATAGGTAAATCGCCCTTCGGACATCCACACAAGCGTGGTCTGCCCACCGGCCTTGGTCAGTCCGATAGTCGTCTCGGCCTTCGCGCCGCGGATCCAAATGGTCGCGCCTCCGGGCGTCGTCGCCGTCGGCTGCCCAAAGATCTCGGTCATGGAGGTCAACGCCGACGCGGCTTTCATCCTCGTCAACCTCCCAAGAATCTGTTTTTCCTCCTGCGACATCGTCGCGACGGCTTGAGCATTTCGTACGTCGGCGGTCGTCGTCGTATTGAAGCCGTACCGCCAGTTGCTCAACATGCCGTCGGAGCTTTCGATCTCGAAAATATCCATGATGTCCTCGAGATATTCCAACATCCGATCCTTGTCATCGCTGTCCTCGCGCTCGAAAAGCGCGAGCGTCGGCTTGAACTCGTTAAGCACGTCATCCTTCAGGAGTCCACCCTCCAGTCGATCGATCAGCCGCAGAGCCAGATCGTTCACCGAAGATTCGAAGGCCTTGCGCTCGGCCTCGTTCCGCGCGCCCGGATACGGAAACTCGCGCTCGAACTTCGTCCTCGCGATGAATCGATGCAGCGCGTCACGGCGTGCGGCGATCCTCGGATCGTGCGCCCGTGCGTCACCGCTCGTACCCACCCCTCCTGCGAATATCGCCGAGCAAAGAGCGATAGCGAAAACATGCATCATTGAGTTCATCGGAGGCTGATCGGATCAAATAGGATGGCATTGCGACACACGTGTCCACGCTTGCACGTACTCGCGGAGCAGCAGCGCGGCGGAGGTTCGGTCGTCCGGATCGATCGCCGGCGCCCGCTGCAGGTACCGCTCCGGCCTGAACCACTCCGAGCCGAGCAACGCCGCCATCCCGTTGATCGAGGCACGCCAGCGCATGCCTGCGCAACCCTTTCGCTTCCAGGGCGCGGTACTCCGGCCAGAATGCGCGGGCCTCGGAATGCAGAAGATCTTCGAGCGGGTCCATGCGGCGCAAAGTACACCACCGCATGCACCGCCGCAACGCATCGATGCACGAACGAACGGGCCGCCCCGATACATCATCGAGGCGGCCCGTCGCTCATCACACATCACATCACGTCAAACCATTTCATCATCCGGCGTTCCTCAGCGAACGCTGATCGGCACCGTGAACCGCTTGCCGCCGACGTTCAGCACCGCGAAGTACGAGCCGGCCGCGAGCGATGTGGCGTCCAGGTGAATCTCGTGCGCGCCGGCCGTGCGGGCACCGGCATCGAGCGAACGCACCAGCCGACCGGATACGTCGTACAACTCGACGGAGGCATCGCCGGCCTTCTCCAGCACATAGTGGATGGTCGTCGCGCCGTTCGTCGGGTTCGGGATCGCGAGCAGCATCGTCCCGTGCGCCTCCGTCCCTGCGGGCGTGCCGGCCGCGTGCCCGTCTCGAGGGTTCACACCATTCCGCGGCTCGCCATCCCCACCGCCCCCCGCGCAATCGCAGCACTCGGGCTTCGAGATGTGGCTCCCCTGCAAATCGATCAGCGCATCCAGCCCGGTGATGGAGCCACCCAGATCATCGACAAGGAAGTCGAAGCAGTGGCATCCCGCGTCCAGCGCCACGATGAGCGTTTGCGTCGTCGGTATTCTGTAGTTGGGGACGAAGGTCATAATGGGGAAGCCGTCCAGATAGACATCGCACGCGTCGTCGGCAGCCAGGGTCATGGTGATCACCACGGTCCCCGCCTGATTCATGCAGAAGCACTTGCGATAGTTATAGTCGTCGCCCGCGAGGTTCGAGTTCCCCTGGGGATTCGGGCCAATCCAGCTCGAGCCGGGTGTAGGTATTCCCCACGCACCGGGCCAGTACACGGTGGTAATCACGCTGGCGGCGCGCGGGAATGATCCGGGGCCGGTGCCGCTGGTCAACGTCCATGTGTTGTCGGTGCCGATCTTCAGTCGGGGCGTCTCGCAATCACCGTCGATCACAGTGTTGCAGCACGTGTACTTCACAAGTCCCGGGCCTACCACGGTCCCCTGCAGGTCGAAGCCGTTCTGCGCCCCATGGCCATCGGCGTACACGAGCGTCTCCTCCACCTCCACCTCGATACAGTGCACGCCGGGGTTCAGATGCACGGTGGCCGTGATGACCGTCGGCGTAAGGGCGCCTCCTGCCGGGAGCGTCCCGATGGCGACACCGTCGATGGAGACCTTCCCCGGTCCGCTCGCCAGGATGCTGAGGTTGAAGGTGAGGTCGGTCGCATTCGGACCGCAGACGCAGAAACACTTTTCGTACGTGGTGGGTCTCCCCTCCGGATCACCTCGGGTGCCGACCCATTGCGTGCCGGGCTGCGGATCGGCCCAGGTCCCCCTCTCTCTCTCGATGATGTCGGCGGTGCCCTCCGTTGCTCCGGAGACGACATGCCAGAACGGGTCGTAACCGCCGATCGGATACAGCCCCCCCTTGATGTGGTCGTATCCGGTGTTCAGCAACAACACGTCCGTTCGGCAGCAGGAATCCGCGCAGACGTCGCTGACCGCTGCCGCAAGCTGCGCGCGCGCGGTGGGTAGAGCGGCCAGGCCGATGAGCATCGTGGTGAACAAGGCCCATCGCAGGCTTCGAGCGGCGGCGAACGTCGTCGATACGACGGACGGCCGATGCCGCTGATCACGTATCAGTCGCACATCATACGGTATCATAACCCCCTCTCCTGAAAATTGAACGTGAAGATGACGCCGGCGGTGGTTCGATCGAATAATCGCCGGCAGCTATGCGCGGTCGCCGTGACGACCGCATGGCCTCACTCGAAATTTCAGTTATGATGCCGGAGTATTAGGATAACGCTCAACGATAGGGATACGTCACGGACAATATCCCAACCGTCACAAAATGCCGGGAACCAGGTATTCGGTGGAGAATTTCCGAGCGGCGGGCAAGGCGGAAGCGGCGTGATGGTGTGGTGTTCCGGCACGGCCGACGGTTGAAGTGTCGCGACGCAATGGTCGCGACACTCACGGTGAGCCCGAATATTCCGCCCGTTCGAGCCGGCTACCTGCGGCGCAAGACGCCGCTCAACGATGTGCCGGGGGCGACGGTGTTGAAGACGGTGCCGAACTTCTTCACGTTGTCGTGCAGCAACTCCAGGCGGTGGTCCGGCTCGTCGGTGTCGACGATGATCTCGTAGGCGATGCTCTCCATGCGGGGCGGGACATCCTGGCGCACGCCGCTGATGCTCACATCCACGCCACGCAGCGAGAAGTTCAGCAACGGCACGACGCGTTCGATCCCCTTGATCATGCAGGCCGACAATGCCGCCAGGAGCAGCTCGGCGGGATTGAAGGCGTCCGGATTGCCGGCCATGTCGGTGTCGAGGGCGATCTCGGCGTTCTTGCAACGCGCCATGCTGCCGTGCGCATCGATGCGTCGCGACTCCACATGGAATGTCAGCTTCTTCCCCGTGCTCATGGTCTCGCCTCCAGGTTTGGTTGCAGAACGAGCGGTGGGGATTGCGTGCCATACATCACGGCAACTCCGTCGATCACCCACCTCGCGCGCCTGCTCCTCGGGCGCGCATGCTCCGCGGGCGACCGCCGCACGGAGCATGCCGAAGATACCGCATTCTGACGTTTTCGGACGCCGGACGCGGACCGAACCGATGTCACGCGATCGCGAACGAGAGCCCGCCGATCTCGATCGTCTCGTTCATGCTCCGGAAGACGACGCCGACGGTGAGATCGAGGCTGCCGGTGAACCCGGCGGATACATCCGGCGCGAAGACCCCGCTGCCGGACAACGCGTTCTGCGTGAACCAGAGCATCGACGAGTTCCCGGCCGAGGTGACCTGCAGCACGTTGATCTGCGTGATGAATGAGCTTCCGCTGCACGCGTAATTCAGCGAGAAATTCTCCAACGTCCCCTGCGGCAGCGTGAGGCCGATCTGGACATATCGCTGAAAGGACGAATCGAGCGTCTTCGGCGCAAGCGTGATGCCGTTGGAAAATCTCCCCGACTGACCGACCGTCATGCTCAAACCGCCGGCGACCTCCGCGCTCACGATCTGAAAATTCGTTGGACTCACCGTGTATATCGTTCCCATTCTGTTGGCCTTTGTTGTTGGTATGGATTGTGTGAGAATAATCTCGGCGCCGTTTGCAACGCCCGACTACTCGGGGGAGAATTCCGGGCGCCGCGGCGGACAGGGCACCCGACGGATAGCCGGGTGCCCTGTCCGCATCCGGGGCGTATCAGCGATGGCGGTGCTGGCCGAAAATTTCCGGGTCGCCCGCGGTCGTTGTGACGAGAACCGCCGGGATAGAGAACGGCTGCCCCGTGGCGACGTTCGTTCCGCGAACCGTCACGCGCATGCCATCATGCAGCGGGTTGACGCGCGTTCCGCCGGACACCGAGACCGACCAGGTGCCTCCGGGGAGCAGGCCCGCGAACGTGGCGATGCCCGTCCCCCCCTCGATGATCGGCACAACGAGCGGTTCGGTCGGATTGACATACATGTCCACGCTCACGTCGGTGAGGTGAACCTGGAACACGATATCGCTCGCCGCCGCGGGACTTGCAGCGGCGCCGTGGATCATCGAGATGGTACGCCCGAATTGCGGCGCATCGCCGGCCTGGAGGCATCGCATCCAGGGCGTCCGCCCCTGCGATCCGTCGGCGTAGCGACTCCTCCAACGAGGCCACATACAGCTCGACATGATGAAGCGTGCCGGGTGTGTGCATACGGAGTCGGGAATCATGTTGAGGTGGAACGAACTGCCGGACGACGACGCGACTGCATCCCTTCGCTCAGGTCACCAGTTCGATGATCCGGTTCACGCGATGATCGACGATGCGCACGCGAAGATGCCGCACCTCGGCGGTCACCCACTGCTCCAGTTGCGCGAGGTCGAATTCCGGAAACGCAACGATGTCCGGATCGAGCGTGAAGGCCAGTTCCGTCCCGCGCCGCTCGCTCGCGCCGACGACCGCGAACGGCGATAATGCGCGACCCTGCGCATACTCCTGCTCCCAGATCTCACCCCCCGCATACACGCGCGCGCGGAAGGTGCTGGAGACGGCATTGAGCACCGCAAGACCGAACGCGCAGGTAGATTCGGCGATCGCCGGATGGCTCTTGCCGGCGCTGCAGGCGAACAATACGCTGAGGTACGCCTCGGCCTTGCGGAGGCCGTCGTGGTCGACATCCAGCGGAAGCCCGGGCCCGTCGTCGCGCACGATCGCTCGACCGTTGCTCTCGAGTTCGATCTCCACCGAGGCGCAGCGCTCCTGGAACGCGTCGTCGCGCGCGCAGCAGAGCGCCTCGCGCAA
>CAZJYH010000071.1:0-12806 GCA_964549365.1 uncultured Alphaproteobacteria bacterium | reverse complement strand
TGCAAACACCACCTCAACCACTTCGCAGGATCCTGCGCACTTGGCACGCAATTGTACAACAAGACCAGTGCAAAGTTCAACGTGCCAAGTGGCAAGTTCAACGTGCCGGGCGCCAAGTGCCAAGCGCCAAGTTCAACGTGCCGGGCTCTTCGCGGTGGTTGTCGAGCGGCATGTATACTCGAATATGCAGGCGCGTTGAGCGTCAAGCGTCGTGTGCGCACCGGCATACCCCGTGCCCCATAACCCGGCCCCCCCCCTCACCGCCCCGGTTCACATTACTTCATACTTCATACTTCATACTTCATAATTCTCATCGCGTCACCGCCACGCGCCGCGTTACGGTTCCGAGGCGCGTCTCGACGGCAAGCAGGTACGCCCCGGCGGGGAGCGCGGAGAGATCGATCTCCATGGCGCCGCTCCCGTCGTGCGCGAACGTGCGCAGCGTCCTGCCGAGCAGATCCTGCACGGTCACCGCCGCCCCCGGCCGCATGTCGGCGCGAACGTAGAGCCGGTCGCGCGCTGGGTTCGGATAGAGTGCCACGGCGTCGGCAGCATGCAGCGTTTCCACGTCTGCGGAGGCGCTCAACACGGAGACGACGGTGTTGGTGGCGACCGGCGTGTTGAAGTCGAAATAAATGCCGGCGCGGTTCGGTATCTGTGTCCCGGCGGCGAGGCCCGGCTTCAGGCGCACGGAATATTTGAAATAGCCATGGCTCCCCGGCTCATCGGCGCCGCTGTCCGGAAGCATGATATTGTTGAACGTCCAGACGAGCGCGTCCGCTGCGCCGATGTGGAACGAGAATGGATGGCTCGACGCGCCGAGCCGGATCGAGGCGACATCGAGATGCGGGCTGAGCGTGTCGACAACCACGACCTTGAAGGCGGTGTCGTTGCCGGTATTCTGGAAGCGGACGGTGTAGGTGAGCACGGAGTCGTCCGGGTTGATGTTCCCGTTCTCCTGCTCGCGCATCGGCGCCACGGTGATATCGTTCGGATCATAACTCGCGGTGATCGGCACACAGAGGCTGTCGCGGTCCGTTGCCCCCGGCTCATTCCGCAGCGGATCGGCCTCGGCGCGCGAGCAGATATCCATGTTCGGCGCAGAAAGCGGCACGGCCGCCCAGACGCGGATGGTGCGCAACTCCCCGACGTCGAGATCGGTGAAATCCCACTCGGCGGTGCCGGACGAGCTGCGCGCGGCAGGCGCATGGCTCGAATCGATGGTGAGGATCGGGTCGTACCGGAACCGCACTGTTCCGCTCATGGTCTCGGTGCCGACATTTTCAAAGGTGATCGCATACGTGAGCTGCCGCCCCCGGCGCGCAGGGCTCGAGGCGACGCTCACGCGGAGATCGCGCACGTTCGCGGCGGCGGCGCGCATGCCGAAGTCGATGCCCACGGCACGATCGCCCGGGCTCACAAGCCGTACCGTGTCGCGATTATCCGCGGGGCATCCGGTGCTCCAGTATTTGCGCGGGACCACCGAGACCACGTAGGTATTTCCGGCATCGACGTACCGGGTGTAATGTCCGCTCTCGTCGGTGACGGCGTAGTGCGGCCCCGGCTGAATTTCCAGGAGCCTGCGCCGCAGCCCGGGCTCGGCGGCGCCGCGCGCGCAGTCGCCGTCCTGATCGTTGTAGACCGTTCCGGTGATGCGGGCGCAGGTCAGATCGTTGCAGAGCTGCGCCACGTTGTTCAACGGCGCGCCGCAGGATTTTCCGAACGCGCCGCCGACGTACAAATTCCCCTTGTATGTCCGCATGAATTCCACCGGCTGATCGAAATTCGAGACGGTATGCCATGCGCTGCCGTCGAAACGCCGGATAAAATCGGTCCACAAGCGACCCGAGGTGTCGGGGTCCGAAACCCGGGCAACGGCATAGAGCTGGTGATCGAATACCTCAACGACATCCTTGAATGTCAAATCGGTGAGCGGCGGAGAGGGGAGATTTTGCCAGGCCGTGCCATCCCATCGGAGCAGCTCCGTCCGTGGCTCGACCGACCCGGCGACGGCCATGGGAATCGGGCTGTACAGATAGAGCGAATCGTTGATGACGGCGAGATAATTGTTCCAGCCGCTGATGAGCTGACCGACGATGGACCAGGTGGTTCCGTCCCACCGAAACACCCCATCGGTATTCGGGCCGAGCTGAGTGTCGAATTCGCCGGAGATATACAGCGCGTTCTTCCAGACGGCAAGTGATGCAACGCCGCGGATGGAGTATCCGTCGAACACGATGCGCCAGGTCGTACCGTCCCAGCGAAGCAGGAAGATGCTCGAGTTGAAGCCCAGCTTTCCGATGAGCGCGCAGTAGAGCTCCCCCTTGTAGACCTGCACCGCCAGCACCTTCACCACGTCGAGGTCCGCGCCGACGCGCCGCCATGATTCCGTCGGGCTCCAGCGCGCCAGTTTGGCCGTTCCCTCCAGACCGTTCACCGCGGCGAACTCGCCGGCGAGGTACAGCTCGCCCTGGTACAGGGTGACCGAAGTGACGGTGCCGGGCGCATCCGGGCCGACACGCAGCCTGAAGGCAGTCACCCGGCTCCATGCCGATCCATCCCACTTCGAGATCGCGCAGGCGATTTCGTCCGTGTCATGCGGCCCCGGCGCACGGTGCACCACGTAGAGCGCGCCGTCCATTTCGGCCGCGCCCATGGCACCGCCGGGAAGGCCGCCACCGACGCCGACCCAGGCCTCCTCGCCGGAGCATTCGGAGTTTCCCTGGCCGAAGGCGGCCACGGTGAAGATGAACATCAGCGCTGTGCAGAGAAGCGGAAGGGACCGACCGAAACGTGCCATGAATGCCTCCAATTGGGCGAAGATAGCATCGCGCGCGGGCCGGGCACAAGGGAAACGCGAGAGGCGCGTGGCCGGTGTCTTCGTGTCCTTGGCGCTTTCGCGGTTCAATCGTTCGGGACGACGCTCGTGAAGAGTAGAACGCCCCGATCAGCGTATCTTTGGCCGCCGATATCGACGCGACGGCCGCACCATGGGTCCCCGCCGCGCACTCGCATCGCAATCCCCGAACCCGATGAAACAACGACTCCTCTGGGGAATCGTCCTCGCCCTGCTCCTCGCGCATGCCGCCGCGTTCCTGCGGTACACCATCGACGACGCCTACATCACGTTTGCCTGCGCGAAGAATCTGGCGGCGGGCGAGGGCCCGGTGTTCGTTCCGGGCGAGCATGTGGAATCGACCTCGTCGATGCTGTGGGCGGTGCTGCTGGCGCCGTTCGAGGCGGTGGGCCTGGGCGCGCCGACCGGCTCGAAGATCCTCGGAGTGGCCTGCGTGCTGCTTGCGCTGTTCTTCGCGGTGAAGCTCCTTGTGCGGATGCGCCCGGCGATACGGCCCGGCGAGCAGGTTGCCGCGGGTCTGCTGATCGCGGTCTCATCCCCCTTCGTCGTCTGGTCCGTCTACGGCATGGAGAACGGGCTGGCCGCGCTGCTGCTGGTGTCGGCGGCGTATCTCTTCGAGGGGGAGCGTCGGGCGGGGGCGGGATGGCGTTCGGCGGTGCCGATCATGCTGCTCGAGACGGCGCGGCCGGAGGGCTTCATGTTCGTGGCGTTCTTCCTGCTGCTCCGATTCGTGCACGCGGCAACAGACGCCCCCAACCGCCGCGGATACCTGATGCCGTGGCTGGCGGTGCTGCTCGCCCCGCTGGCCGCTTACGAGATCGGCGGCCTCCTCTACTTCGGCCACCTCCTTCCGAACACCGTGGCCGCCAAGGTGGGGATGCACCTCCTTCCGCAGATCAAGCACGGGCTGCTGTATCTCGTGCGCGGCCGCAGCGCCGTGCTCACGTACACATTCCTCGCGGCGCTGGTGCTCGCGGTCCCCGCGCTCTTCGCGACCGCGCGACGGCTGGACCGTGCGGCCCTGGCCGAGGCATGGAGGCGCCACGGCGGCTATCTGACGGTGATCGGCCTGGTGGCCCTGCAGATGCTGTTCGCGGTCCTCGTCGGCGGCGACTGGATGCCGAACGGCAGATTTCTCAGCCACGCGGCCCCGCTCATCGTGATCGCCCTGGTCTACGGGTATTCCGTCCTCGCGGCGGGTGCGCGCGAGGTGTCCGGGGTGCTGCCGGGCATCGCTCCCAGTCTGCGCCTGATCGCAACGTGCGCGCTGCTCTTCCTGATCGGGTACAACGTGCACACCAGCGAGCGATCGATCCACGGACCCGTCGGCGAGCTGCAGGCGTCGGAGGATTCCGCGCTGGCGGGCGAGGTGGCGTACCTCGACAGCGTGGGCACGCCGAATGACGTGGTCGCCTGCAGCGACATCGGCCGCGTGGGGTACTACTTCCGGGGCCGGGTGCTCGACTGGTGGGGACTGGCCAACGAGGAGGTGACGAGCGCCGGGGAGGCGCTCGGGAACATCCGCGCCGAAACGGTGCTGCGGCACCGCCCGCGCTTCATCGTTCTGTACGCAACGGAGCCGACGCTGACCCCCGAAACCATGGGGCACGGTATGGCCACGTACTCGAAGCCGTTCCTCGCCTCGCGGGAGTTCCGCATGCTGTATCATCAGGTGCGGTCGTTCAAGTTCGCCGAGGCGCGGTATCACGTGGTGTTCGAGCGCGTCCGGTAATCGAGCCCTCGCGGCAAGCACATTGTGAAGCGGGCCGTGCACGGATTCGTGCGCGGCCCGCTTGGCGTTTACCACCCTGACGCTGCAACGCCGGGGCCGACGGCTTCCGTGCTCAGCACGGAACGATGTTCACGTTGACGCAGCCGGTGGGAGAGATCGTCACCGAGATGCAGACGAAGATGCCGCACGGCAGCATGTTGCGAACGGCCGCGCCGCCCGGGAACGCCTTCGTGACGCCGCCGTCGAGCGAGGCCCAACGGATCGCCCAGAGCGGCGGGCAGGGCGCCGGCTGCGGATACGCGAACGTTCCGCAGGCCGCCACATTGTTCACCTGCGTCACGTTCACCATGCCCTGCTGCCAGTTGGTCCAGACGGGAAACGGAAAGCAGTTCGGGGGGATCGAGCAGGAAGCAGTGATCAGGAACGTACAGTTGTTCGGGCACTGTGCGCTCGCCGTGCGCGGGCTGACGGCTGCGACGGTCAGAAGCGCCAACAGGCCGAAGACGAACGAAAGAATTGTGCGTCGTGTCATTGAGTGTACCTCGTTGTCGGATGTTGTATGATGAAAAGCGCGGCCGCCGGAACCCGCGGCGTCGAACATCTCCTCGGGCGATCGCCTGAGCGAAGGCGGGAGCATATCGAGCCGCGAAGTGACCGCTTGATTGCAGGCACTACCAGTTGGTTCGATTCGAGTCGGTTACCGGGGGGGCGGTCGCATGCGCATCGTGGTGAGCGGCGGGACGGGCGCGGTCGTTCAAACGAGCATGGCCGCCGGTGCGGGCATGGCCGTTCGACGTCGGGGCATATTGCGGCTGAAGAATGGATTGCGACCGGGTGGAAAGCTACGCGCGGAGAGTGGTGGCGGGAAGTACATGATGATGTACCGGTGAGCCTGCATCGGATCGGCACGCGATCCCGCGGAAGGTCCTCACGGACGGCCCTACGTGAGGGCCACGGTTGCCGCACGGTCCAGGAGTACACGCGGACTCACGTTCGGAGCGAGACGGTGACGGCACGGTGACGGGACGAAGCCGGATGAACGATGCGAAGGGCCTGCGAGTCGGATCGCACAGGGCCCGCAATCGTACGATCCCTCGCCCGGCGTACACGTTCGCCGGACGCCGGGCGTGATCATGACCGGCACGATACGTCGCAGGAGAGTTCAGGCGTCCTGAGCGTCGGATGCGTTCGACATGCCTTCCTCACTCCCCATCACTGCCGGCCGCCGCTTCCTCACCGGCTGCTTCCTCTTCGGCCTCCTCCTCGGCCATTTCCTCCGCTTCGGCCGCCTCCGTCTCCTCCGCCGCCTCGGCCGCTTCAGGCTCGTCGGCTTCGGCCTCCCGGCGTTCGGCCGCCTCGGCGCGGATGGCAAGCAGATGTGTCTCGAAGGCATGCGCGCTCACGCTCCGGCGGAGGGCGGTGATCATCGGCCCGGGAACCACGGTCAACATCTCGAGGAACGCGAGGTCGCGCTCGGAGCGAATCGACGGTTCCACCTGCGCAAGCTCCCGCACCATCTCGTTCGGCGTGAGGCCACATCGTCGCCACAACTCACCGAACTCCGGGCCGGTGACGCGGGTATCTGGACGGCGTTCGCCGGCGGTTGTGTTGGGCTTCGCTGTCTGCTCGGTTCTGTTCATGGGGCTCGTCGGGATCTGGATTGACGAAGGGTCCGATGCGTCCGGATCGCTCACCGAGATCGCAAATCTCGGAATGCGCGCCACGTATCGTGTCTCGCGGATCGGATCGCGATGTAAAAGATACGCACCTCGCGCGAGCGAACCACAACAAGGCGCCGGATGAACCTCCGCGCGCACCAACGCCGTTCCCCTCCTTGTCTCTCTTTCCCCCATGTCCAATCCAGGCCATGCCGTGGCTCTTATCGGTGCATGCTCCTCCCTCCAACGGCACGCACGTGCCGCGCGGGTCGGCACACACGCCCGCGTCGTCCTTCAACCGTGGTTGTTCAGCCCCGATCGCGGCACCCACGATTGCTCCAGCCGACGCAGCGGCCCGCTCATCCAACTTCCATCTCACTGTTTCTTCCATGGAGGATCCCATGACACGTCGTTCGTTCCTTTCGTTTCTTGCACTCATCACCCTGGTGGGGCTGTGGCTCACCCCGACACAGGCCGCCGCGCAGGACGACGCCGCAACGCCGTGCTGCTTCGCGCTCACGAACAACATGCAATGTTCGATCACGTTCTGCCTCGACACACCGAGCGGCCCGGCCTGCATCACCGTTCCGGGAGGCACCCGCATCTCCGCCGTGCTGAACGTCGGCGACTGCAACAACCCGTCGCTCTTCGTCACCGATATCTGCGGCAACCGCCGCCAGGTGCCGGTGAACGGATGTACCATCGCGAACCTCGGTTCGTGCTGCCCGAAGATCTGTCTGATCCGCACGCCGGACTCGCGCTGCTGGCAGATCACGGCCGACCCCTCGCAGCTCTGCTACGCCTGCGAGAAGGAACTGGACTGAGGCCCGCATCGTCAATCTTCAGAGAACGAGACGGGTGGAGAGGAGATCTCCACCCGTCTCTGTTTTTCCGAGCGGCGGATCGCCCGAAACCATGTGTCGCGGCGGCTCCACGTCCGCGGCGCACGATCGCGCCGGCAACGGGGCGCCGACCGATCGTGTCGGCATCCAACGTTTGCAGCCCACGCACCGACCACACCCGCACGAACGAACGCCGGCTTCACACTTGGGATTTCCTCCGAACATCAGCGACGGCACCCTCCGCGATTATTCCGGTCGCGAACAACGGAACCGCAGCCGTGGGAACAGGCACGGCTCGTCATCTTGAAAACCACCTCCCATCGTGACGACCGGCGTACGCTCGGCAGCGTCGATCCTGTTTCAGTGCAATCGGATTCTCTTCCGCATCACGCGGCACACGCGGCCTGCAATCGCGGTAATTCAGCGGACTGATCGGGCAATATGGAAGAAGCACCGCACCATGCCGATTCGTACCATGCATATGCTGATCGCGCGCGCCGCGACCGAAAACCGGCGCCTGAAGTCCGGCTCCGCGCGACCACCGTTCCTGCAAGCGGAATCGCCGCGAACGGTTCGGCGCGCTCTCCGTACCCAGCGGCGGAGCGCCGCCGACCGGGTGCGGCGATTCCGTTTCGGAAACAACCCGGTGGAATTTCCGCACGCGTCAACGGACGTACCGATTCTTCGTCTCGCGATATGTCGGGGCGGTTTACACGGAGCGGAGCACAACAGCAATGTGCAAGAAGCAACCGGCATGTTGCACGCCGTATTCTTGCACGGGATTTGTTGACATCGGCCATCGAAATTCGATCGACGTCCATCGATCGTCGGAATATCGTCGGCGACGTGCCTTCACTCTCCATCCCCCAATCAGATAATTGCGATGCACGACGGCATGTGCCCGAAACCGGACTCGCCACTGGACGCGACGAGCAGCGGCAACGCTGAACCGGTGCGTGGCGCATGCCGTCCATCGTGATGACTTGAGCCGACGCCGCGTCCGGCAGACCGTCGGCAACGATTGATGCGTTATCCTCGGACACTCCCGTCTCTACCGTACAATGGAGGCGGTGAGATACTGGGGACGGAAATCCCGCGCCACTCACCACGCGCCCGGCGCCGGTGGTCCGAGTGACGCGGGATATGTTTTTTGGGAGATGCGCGATATTGTCGGAATATTCACCACATGCGAATTGCCGATCGATACAATATCTCGATTACGACATCCCCACTGCGCGATTAATATCCATCCGGAACATCCGAACCATCATACCCACCGTGGACACCACGGATCCGGAATAGAGCAATACGGAAGAAGCCTCCGGCCGGCGCCGCGTGTATCTTGTGTGTGTTCGACTCTCTCTCCATTCTTCTCTCTCACGCTCGGCTGCGGAGCACGGCATCGTACCTCAATACTATTGCCATGTATCGCGACCGCGCACGGCAACGCAGGGTTCACCTGCGCCGGAGGCATCCGCTCGATCCCTCCTTCCGCAAATTGACCCGCGCGCAATCACGGCGCGTAATCTCCCATCGGCATCACTCTCCAACGTTCCACTGATGCGTGACGGCACCGCGTGTTCGCCGCGTATGGCATGAACACGCCCGTTTCTCTTCATCCGGGGAATGACATCGTTGCGGGCCATCGGGCCCGGATGCATCGGTGCGCCCATATGAGGATGGACGTTCATTCAATCATGTCGGTAATGTGTTGGAGACGTAAACGCAATGAAGAACTTTCGGAACAGTATCGCGTTGGCGGCCGTAACGGCGCTCATCTGTCAGGCCGCCGTGAACAACGTCGTTGCCAAGGTTCAGCCTGCTCCCGTGCAGATTTACATCTGCATCATCATCATCGATGTCGCCGTCTATTCGGTTGCCGCAAACGATGGTGGGGAACCCGACATTCGCACGTCACGAGGAGGATCGGGAGAAGCGCACTTCAGCTCTGCCGCTGACGCCCCCGAGCTCAACACGCTCGACGCCTCGCTGACGCCCTCGGCGCTGTCGGCAACGTTCAGCGATGACGTGTACGGAGAGATCACCACCACGGTCGATCTCGACCGGACGGCAGCGTATACGGACGAGAGCGGAGTTGGAACATCGGTGGTCACGAGCGATGAGGCAGCAAAGGCAGGGGAGCGGTTCCCCGCCGTCGGCACCATTCGCTTTCACGGAAGGATAACGATAAGCTCCAAGCCGGATGTCACATATCTGAGCAGAACGCCGTTCGAGCTGGCAAACAACAACCTGCAGTCATTCGGCCCGTTCAACAAGGAAACGTTCACCTTGCAGACGGATGTGGAGTTCTACGACAAGGACGATCCGAGGCAGGCCACGGCCTTCACCGTCTATGCCGGGGACTCGAAGGTGACGCTGCAATAAACGCACGGCATTGCGGCATTTCGATGCCGCCATTTCGAAGACGTGGTCGCGGATAGTTGTCCGGCCACCACGGCGCTCGAGCGGGTCGCGCGTCGATTGCTGCGGTGGCCGGCGACATTCCGGACTGCGCTGTCGTATGACGCAGGAGGCCACGACCTTCACGATTTACGCCGGAAAGTCGAAGGTGACGTTGAACGGAAAGTAAGGCGTACCACGTGGTGCGTGTGTGGACGATCGCGGCGGTGAGGTTGCCCGTTGCGGCTCGTTGTGTTGATCCGGGATCGTTCCGAACCGCGGTGCCGCTCGGCGAGATCGAGCGGCGCCGCGGTGCACCGCGTCCGCGGATGCCGCACGGTCTATCCCGGCCCCTCGGCCGGGGCGCCCACCGCGATGCGCCGCACGGTCGGGGTGAGCAGCGCGGCGATCCCAACGCAGCCGGCCAGGATGCCGCCGTAGACGATCACGAGGCGCGCGCCGAAGTGCGCGCACGCAAATCCGGTGAGCCCGGCCGAGAGCGCCGTGATGCCGAGCACCGCGATATCGATGTACCCGAACGCCCGGCCCAGCACCTCCTGCGGAACCAGGCGCTGAATCATCGTGGCGCGCGTGACGACGATCAGCGGGATCGCCAGCGCGTGCAGGAACGTGAGGGCGTACAGCCAGGGGAGCGACGGCGCCCAGAGGTAGGGGACGAACGTGAAGCCGTCCAGCACCAACCCCACGCCCCAGAGCAACCCCAGCCGCCGCACGTTCGGGAACTGATGCAGCAGCACGCCGGTGATCGTCATCCCGAGCGCGTACATCAGCTCCACGATGGCGTAGTCGCTCAGGCCGCCGCCGAAGACGTTCTTCACCAGCAGCGGCGTCCCCACGAACGCCGGCCCCATCAACAGCAGGTTGTTGACCAGCGTGAGAAGGAACACGATCCGCACGCCGCGATGCCCCATCACCACGCGCAGGCCGTTCCGGACGCCCTCGATCAGATCGGCGAAGGCGATCCCGTCATCACGTCGCCTGCGCCGTGCAGGCCCCGCACCCGCATCGGCCTGCCCCCGCGCATCGGCCTGCCCCCGCGCATCGGCCTGTCCGGACGCCTCGGCCTCTTCCGGGGTATCGGCCGAGGCGCGCGCCCGCAGCGGCGTGGAGATGAACGCGATGCAGACGAACGAAACGAGGTAGGTGGCGATGTTGGCGCCGAGCAGCGCAACCGGTCCGCTGCGCCCGGCGCCGATGGCGGCAAACACAGGCCCGGCGATCGCCGCGAACTGCCGCGACGACTGCATCAACGCGTTGACGCCGAAGAGGCGCGCCGGATCGCCGACGATGATCGGAAGCGCCGAGTTGTACGCCGGGTTGAAGAACGCGGTCATCGTGGTGACCACCATCACCGAGACCCCCGCCCCGACGATCCCGAGCGTGCCGGTGGCCGCCATCAGCGGGATCGCCAGCAGCGCCAGCGCACGCGCGCCGTCGGAGACGAGCATCACGCGCTTGCGATCGCGCCGATCGACGTAGACGCCGGCCGCGAGTCCGAACAGAGCGATGGGAATGTAGGCGATGGATTGAAACGCGCCGACCGCCTCCTCCGACCCGGTCAACTGGAGCGCCAGGAAGAGAAAGCCCATGAACGTCAGCGAGTCGCCGAAGCCCGCGGCAAGCTGCCCGATCCACAACAACAGGAGATCGCGATTGCCGGTAAAGTAACGGGTACGAAGCCTGGCGATGAGCTGCATGCGGACGCAGGCACGGCGTGTTGAGAGGGAGGTTGGAGGGCGCCCGGTCTGCCGGCACGCGAGCATGCACCGGAGCGCACGCTCATCTTCGATACGGTAGGCCGGCTACTTCGGATTGCTCGGCTTCGAGGTCGACGGCTTCGAGGTCGACGGCTTCGGGGTCGATGGTTTCGATGACGGCCTGGATGCCGACGGCTTGGAAGACGACGGCTTCGACGTCGCGGGCCTGGAAACGGGTTTCGAAGAAGGCTTCGATGCAGCGGGCTTGGACGTCGACCTGGATGACGACGGCTTCGACGACGACGGCCTGGATGTCGGCTTCGACGGAGCCGACTTGTCGGAGTGCGGCGCGTTCGGATGCGGCACGGTTCGGCGCGGCGCGTTCGCCGGCGGCGCGATGTTCTTCACCTCGGGCTCCGGGCTCCCCCCTTCGTCACCGATCACGGTCGATTCAGGGTCGGGCGTTCCGGAGATCGTGACGTCGACGGCGGCACCCTGCGCAACCTGCGCGTACGGCGCCACGCCCTGCTCGATCACGGTGTTCTTGACGAACGTGGGATCGTCCTTGTATCGCACCACTCCGAGCACCAGCCCCGCGTTCTCCAGGCGCGAGCGCGCCTGATCGATGTCGAGCGAGAGAAGGTTCGGCATCATCGTGAAGCGCGTGGAGGGGCCGCGACTGATCATCACGTTGACGAGCGTTCCGGGTCGTGTCGGCACGGTCGCGGGGATGCTCTGCGCGAAGACGAGATCCTTCATGATCGTGTCGTTGTGATCGTAGGAGAGCTCGCCGATGTCGAAGCCGTTGCGCATCAGGTTGATGCGCGCCTCGCGCAGCAGCATGCCGGTGAGGTCCGGCATCGGAATCAGTTCGGTGCCGCGACTCAGCGTCAGGTAGATCCGCCGCCCCTGCTTGGTCTGCGATCCGCCGTACGGAAGCTGCATCACCACCGTGCCGGCGGCATAGCGATCGTCGAACCGGGGCTCCCCCTTCTTCACCTCGAAGCCCAGCTTCGCCAGCCGCTTCTGCGCTTCGGCGAACGGAATGCCCACAACGTTCGGCACCGTCTCCACCGCGCCGAGCTTCACATACCACGGCATCACCACCTTGTCGAGCAGCACCAACAGCAGGAAGATCGCCACCACGCTGATCGCCAGATACTTCAGCAGCGTCCACCACCGAATGTGGCTCTCGGGCTCGTCGTGCAGCTCCGAGATCGGTCGCTTCGTCTCGATTACCGGTTCCGTCGTGTCCATTCCTGTGCGATGTTCAAACGCTTCCGTGATGTCGATGCGCAATCCCCCCTCCTCCCACGCGTCAACGAAGCAGCGTTACGCTCGTTGGAGGGGATCGCCAAGTTACAGAATCCCGTCCGTTCCCCCCTCGGTTGCCGGTTCACAGAACGTAAACGCGGCCCTGCATGGCGGCAACGGCAAAAGCCGCGTCAAACGGTGGTTACAACGACGCGGCGGATGGGTGAAGTTTGTATCTTCTTCGGGCCCTCGCGTGAGGGGATCGATTCCGAATCGTGGACCTGCATGAACGCGAGGAAACTTCGTGAGATCATCGAGCTGGGCGAGACCGACACGGTCGAGTTC
>CAZJYH010000070.1:0-12820 GCA_964549365.1 uncultured Alphaproteobacteria bacterium | reverse complement strand
ACCTGATCGATCGGACGTAACGATCACGCGCGGGGGATTTGTCGCGTAATGAACAACTGATTTCAACCTTCGGTCTCGGAAAGCTCCATGAGTGAACATCATGCACATATCAGCAGCGTCAAGGCATACCTTGGCATTTTCACGCTGCTGATCATCCTCCTGTTCATCACGGTCGGCGCGGCGTACGTCAACCTCGGCGCGTTGAACATCTATGTCGCGATGACCATCGCGGTGGTCAAGGCGTTGCTGGTTGTGCTCTACTTCATGCACGTGCGCTACAGCACCCGGTTGACCATGGTTGCCGCCGCGGCGGGATTCGTCTGGTTGATCCTGTTGGTCGGCATCACGGCGCTGGATTACATCAGCCGCACCTGGGTGACCGGAGGGTACAAGTAGCCGGCGTCGTTCCCGGCCAACGGTAGACGCTCCGGTTCCACGCAGAATCCTGTATGCCCTCGATCGAAAAGTATTCGATCGAGGGCGTTTCGTTTCGGCAAACAACCGTGCGATCGGTTCGTCATTGCCGGGCAATCGACGCGGACCACACGTCCACGAACAAACGTGTCGGCCGCATTCCTCAACGCTCGCATCAACAACGGAGGCACACAATGGCGATCGCCGATTCAATGCTCATGGAGTTCGATCAGGAGATGGCGAACACGCGCAAGGTACTGGAGCGCGTTCCCGAAGACCGCTTCGACTGGACGCCGCACGAGAAATCCATGAAGCTCGGGCGCCTGACCTCGCATCTGGCGACGCTCCCCACGTGGGCGGCCGAGACGCTCAACAATGATCACCTCGACCTTGCGCCTCCCGGACAGACGCCGCAGCCGGCGCCGAGCTACGGCACGCGACAGGAGGCGCTCGACGCCTTCGACAAGAACGTTGCCGACGCGCGCGCGGCGATCGCCTCCGCTACCGACGAGCGTATGATGGGGCCGTGGAGCCTGCTGATGGGGGGGCAGACGCTCTTCACGCTTCCGCGCGCCGCCGTGCTGCGCAGCTTCGTGTTGAACCATAACATCCATCATCGCGCTCAGCTCGGCGTATACCTTCGTCTGAACGACGTCCCGGTTCCGCAGACGTTCGGGCCCACCGCCGACGAGCGGATGTAGCCCGAGCGGTCCGAACCCGGTCGCCTCGAATCGAACCACGGCTCCGCATCGATACAGCGATGCGGGGCCGTCGTCATTTCGGAGAACGAGCTGCCGCGGCTGCATATTTCCCGAGAGCGTCGCAAGGATACCGTTGCGTTTCGTTCTTCGATTCCCCATATTCACCCACCCTCCACACGACGCCGCACTCCCCGTTGCGCAGTCGCCGGGCCGATGAATTCGCGGTTCGGCGATTCCCCCGTCGACGTCGTGCCTGCATTGTGATCGTCGATCATCTGTTCACCCCGTACTATCATATATCATGTCGCGGAGGATTGCGTCATGTCCATTCGATTAAATCGATCTCTTGTGATCGTGGGCTTCATCGCCATCGTCTTCTGTCTCTTTGCCGCGTATGCGGAGTCGGCCGGCGATGCGCAGGATTCAACTCAGAAAAAGGGATCCAAACAACACACCCCCTCGAACCGGAAGAAATCACAGCCGCCGCCGAAGCGTGTGCCGACCACGCCGCTCCCGGTGCAGGGGTCGCACCGCGGCAACCCGCAGTGGGAACGGATAACGAATGTCCCGCTCACCGTGCGGCTTCACGCCGTTCGGAGCACCGACCTGCAGCGGCGTGCCGATTCGGCGATACAGAACGTGCCGGGCATCAGCGCGGTGCGCAGATCCGGTCCGGCCGACGAACCGGTCTACCAGATGATCGCCGCCGACCTCGATGCGGTGCAGCGGCTGAACGGCGTGATCCGCTTCGTTGAGATGCGCTGCGACAGCTGCGACCAATATGAGGCCTCGTTCAGCCTTGACAACCTTACGGCCGACTATACCACCACGAACCTGAACGCGCAGCTCAAGGTGGTGTTGAACTTCCAGGTGACGCCGGGCTCGACCCTGCTCTACAAGTTCGGCGGCCGCAACGACGACGTGCACGAGATCACCCATCTGGTGCAGCCGGACGGCAATGTGACGCTGGATCTTACCAGCGGTCTGCGCCCGGGCGACGACTACATCTTCGCGAAGGCGATCCACAACGGTGTGATCCGGTACCTGCGGGTGAACATCTACACGGCCCGGGTGGAGGAGATCTGTGAGGACGACTATCGGAAGGAGATCGGCGCGTATCGACTCGGCGGGCGAGGGTGAGGACGAATGGCGGGGCGGAGAGGCACGGCTGTTCAAACGAAGACGGCCCCGCATCGATGGCGATGCGGGGCCGTTTCATGGGATCATCCGTCGTATTCGAGTGCCGCTCAGAGCGTGCCGCGGTCGCCGGTCGACGTGTCGGCCAGACGCACGGTGAGCGCATCACCGATTGCGTCGAACGAGGCAACGCGTGCCTTGGAGAAGGCATCGGACACCTCGGCCAGCAGTGTGCCGCAGAGGGCTTCGGATGCGAACAGCCCCGTGGAGATCGCATACTCGATCTTGCCGCCGGTGCGGATCTGCGTAAGGTAGAGATTCGAGTATCCGCTCTTCTCGATCTCGTGCATTTTGGCGATCGCCTCGTCGAAGCCGGGGATGCGTGCCAGCGTCACGGTGTAGCCGTGAGCCTTGACGGCGCGTCCCTGGAGATCGAAGGTGATCGTCTGCTCACCGGTTGTCCCCTTGTGCGGCGCGAAGATTTCCAGCCGTGCCGACGCGGTGCCGCGTCCGGTGATGCCGAGGCGCTTGGCGGCAGCCTCCGAGAGGTCGAGCACGCGGCCGCCGCAATAGGGGCCGCGATCGTTCACGCGAACCAGCACACTGTTTCCGGACGCTTCGTCCACCACGCGCACGATGGTGCCGAAGGGGAGCGTCTTGTGGGCGGCGGTCATCTCGTTGCGGTCGAACCGTTCACCGTTGGCGGTGCGGCGGCCGTGGAATCCCGGGCCGTACCAGCTCACTCGCCCGTTGATGGTGCGCTCGGGGCCCACCGCGGCGGTGAAGGCGCTGTCGTTGCGGTCGGATTCCTGGGTCTTCGCCGTGTAGAGCGAGTCGACGTTGATGGTGTGCACGACGGCGTTGCCGTGCTGCGCGGGGCGTTCATCGGCGCTTGCGGACCAGGTCAGGTACGAACCGGTCGTCAGGGCGCACGTTATCCCCGCAGCGATCATGGCGCGCCGTATACGGCGGCCCCGGCCCGTTGCGGGAGCCATCATGAGTTTCAAGTGCAAATCATTCCTCCAGAGAGATATTCAACAGATCCAGCTTGCTCTTCATGGGATCCCGGGGGCATGATTCCGGGAGGGCATTCCCTGAAGGGCGAGCAAAGATAGCCGGAGGGGGTATGCTGGGGGCTTAATTCTTGTTAACCGTTTTGTCGTACAGGCGGTAGCGTTTGTAGATCTCGCCGTTCATCATTTCGGCCGCGCGGTTCATCATCGTGTTGTCTTCCAGCACCCATGAGGCCTCTCCTTCGGTGTATCCCTGCCCCCTGGTCATCCTCGTGCCGATCTCGTAATAGAGCACG
Source organism: uncultured Alphaproteobacteria bacterium (assembly GCA_964549365.1). GTDB lineage: Bacteria > Bacteroidota > Ignavibacteria > OLB7 > OLB7 > JAFDZV01. The sequence continues at coordinate 9,259 of CAZJYH010000070.1, read as the reverse complement.
GCGTCGATGCCATGACGCTGAAACGCAGGAATTACGCCCAAAACAACGATCCTGCCGCGAGTGATGCGCTTCTTCTTGGTGATGAGCGCCCAGAGCGCGCCGAGCAGCCCGCCGCTTCGATTGAACATCAGCGCCTGGTTGATGTCCGGCAGCCCGAGCGCGAACCCGACCGGCTCGCCGTTCAGTTCGGCGATAACCGCGAGGTCGGCAACGGCGATCTGCTTCAGGTCCGCGGCGAGGAAGTCGAACTCCTCGTCGGTGAACTTGACGAAGCCCCAGTTCGGTTGCCAGGCGCTGTTGTAGATCTTCTTGATGATCCCGATGTCCTGCATGTAGGCCGTGCGGGGCTTGAGCCGCGCGCTTCGCACGGTGATGCCCGTTCGCCGTCGCACCGCCTGCTGTACTCGATCGAGCTTCGGATTCAGGAAGCCTCCCGGGGTCAGGCGATAGGCGTAGAGATCCTTAACTTTTTTTAATCCGAACGCTTCTATTACACGGCTGTAATATTTGGGATTGTACGTCATCAGGATCTGCGGGGGATCGTCGAAGCCCTCGACGAGCAATCCCGCCTCGTCGTTCAGCGACGGGTTCACCGGGCCGCGCATCACCGTCGCGCCATGCTCTCCCAGCCACTTCTCGGCCGCCGCAAGAAGGGCCGAGGCAACCTGCTGATCGTCGATCGTCTCAAAAAAGCCGAAAAACCCGACGGAATCGCCATGTGTCTCGTTGTGCGCGCGGTTGATGATCGCGGCGATCCGGCCCACTATCTCACGCCCGTCGCGCGCGAGAAACATCTCCATCTCGGCATGTTTGAAGAACGGATTGCGTTTCCGGTCCAGCAGCTTGGCCCGGTCCGCGATCATCGGAGGCACCCAATGCGGGTCACCCTTATATATACGCCACACCATCTTGATGAACGCTCTCAGGTCGGAGCTGCTGCGGACCGGTTCGATTGTGATACCCATCGAAGTCTGTCGGGTTGATGACGGTTGTGCGCCCGCGTGGCATCGCGGCCGGCATGTGCATCGCTCGGCGGAGGCCGCCGTCACGACGCGGTGCCGATCGCATGTGCGGAGTCGCGTGGAATGGGAGGAGGGGATCGGGAGTACCAGACTTTCCGAAACGGGACGCTGAACCGCAGCACCTGCGTCGGCTCGCTGGCGACCGCGGTGCTCGTGCCTCCCTCGCCGGTGTTGCGGGCCGCCTCCACCTGGAAGGCGAAGTTACGCAGCCATTCGAGATCGGTGAGCGCGCTGAACGGTGCTTCGATGGTAAAGCTGCCGTTGTTGAGCGGATCGGTCACCTGGCCCCCCGCACGCACGATGAAGTCGCCGAACTGGCTCACCACGTTCAGGCGCGCGCTTGCCGCCCGGCCGCTGAGGTCGATGTCGATGCTTCGAATGAAGTCCGTGCCGCCGCTGAGCACGTCGGTGAGGAGGCGGCTGGCGATGGATGACGTGCTGCTGCCGAGCACCGAGCTGCTCAGATCGTTTCCGACGTCGCCGATGCCCGCGTTGGCAAGCTCGTCGGCTGTTCGCCCGAACACCAGCAACGAGATGGCGTTTCGATTGCGCTCGGCCTGGTTCGAGGCCTCCGACGTCTGCCCTTCCACGTCGTAGCTCAGTGCGATATCCGGCTTTTCGATGGTTCCGCGGATCGTCACCCGCACCTGGTAGGTCTGCAGTCCGGCATTGTTCGGACGCAGCCGCCGGCCGTTGTGGTCGGCCACGATCGCCAGCTTCGTCCTGGCCACGTCGCCGGCGAACGTGAGATCGCCGGTGGCGTCGAACGCCTTGAAGAAATCATACTTCGAACCGGAGAGCACCTGCATGCTGCCGCGCAGGTCCAGCTTGCCGTCGGCGCCGCGCCGCACGTTGATCTTCTGCTCATCGTTGGCCAGCACCGCGCGGAGCTGCTCGATCGGGCTGAAGTCCATCAGCAGGAACAGACGCCCGCGGATCGCCACGTCGAGGTTCAACTCGAGAAGGTCGGCAAGCGATTGTTCGTCGGTGCTGCGGGTCACCTTCACGCGCGCGATCCGCTCCTGCACGCGCACGAAGTCCTCATCGAGCGAGCCGGGCGCCGTCGGCTGGCTGCCGTTGGTCGAGCTGTCGGCCGCCAGCGTGTCGCGGCCGGAGAGGAGAAGATCGGGGCCGTAGACGTTGTCGCTGTCGGTGCGCCGGCGCCACTCGGCGAGATCGACGTAACTGGCGGGGCTGACGCTTGCCGCGGCCGCCGATCCGCCGCGTTCCATCCGCAGATTGCCGCGCACCACGTCGACATCCCCTTCGAGCCGCGGGCGCTTGAGCGTCCCCGAGAAACGCAACGGCCGCAGGCCGCTCGCGATCACCAGCGGGCCGTAGATCGTCTCGTTGACGGCCTGCGTGGCCTCGCTGAGCACGAGGAGCTGATCGGTCCGTGCGATCAGGCTCAGATCCTTCAACTGGAACCCATCGAACTTGATCGTGCCGATCACCGTGGCCATGCCTCCCGGGAGGTCGGCGACATCGTTCCGAACGGTCAGCTCCTCGATCGCCAGCGTTTGATCGCGGAAGCTGATCTTGGCGTTGGCATTGTAGTAGATGTTGTTCCCCTCGACCAGCGCGCGCGCCTTGAACACCGAGGCTTCCCCGCTGTAGCGAAGGTTCGGGAAGACCCCGGCGACGTTGAACTGCATGTTGGCGGCGCCGCTGCGGATCTGGATGCCGCTGAAGAACGAGGCCAGGAACGCGATCGGCAGGCTGTCGGTGCGCGCCTCGATCGCCACCGGGCGGCCGTTCAACACGCGCTCGGGCCGTGCGGCGAAGGCGAGATCCACCGGGAAGGACTTGATGGTGATCACCGCCGATGGGTTCTGCGCCACGGGTGCATTGCGGGTTATCTCCGACGCCACCAGCGAGCGGAGTTGCGAGAGCTGGCCGTCGAAACGGGAACGGGCCTCGGCCGTGCGCGACCACAGTGCGCTGTCCTTCCCGCGAATCGTCCGAAGTGCCCGCGCCTCGCGCTGCAGCCGGCCGATCTGCTCCAACTGCTTGGCGGGATCGCTCGCCTCCGCGATCGGGCCGAGCTGTACGGGATCGGGAACGAGCTGGTTCAATGCGGCGATCGAGACGTTCAGCCGTTCCCGGAGGCGCTCGATCTCGACGCGGGATTGAACGGCGTCGTCGATCGGGAAGGCCACCTCGTCCAGCTTGACCACGCCGGTGAGATTCTTGTCGGCGTAGTTGAGCGTCGTCGTCAGATTGCCGATGAAGCCCCCGGCGTAGCTCAGCGAGTCGATGGCGGCCACCACTTCGAACACCGGATCGCCCGTTGTTCCGTGCAGCCGCACCCTGACGTTGCGAAGCCAGCCGCCGATGCTGCGCAGTTGCAGGTACGCGCTGCTGCCGGCGAAGAACTGGGCGAAGTCCTGCAGGCGCCCCTGCGTCATGTTCACCTGGACATCGCGAAACGTATTGCCGGCCATGGTTCCTCGCACCTCCACGATCTCGGCGCTGTTGCGCTGCATCGCCAGGGTGTCCACCTCCACCGCATCGTCGCGAATCAGCGCGCGCACCATGCCGATGTTCCGCCACCGGATTCCGCCGGCCAGGCCGATGCGAACGGTGTCGAGCTGCACGCGGTAGCCTGCCGCGTCGGTGGTGTTGATCATGCCGTTGATGCCGAGCGAGACCGAGCCGTTGATGCCGGTGGCGCCGTTCACGCGGAAGGCCCCCTCCTCAAGTGAGAGATTGAGGCGCGGCGCGTTGAAGGCGGTGCCGTTGTATTGCGCGACGGAATCGGAGCGGATCGAGAGCGACATCGTGGTGATATCGTCGATACGTCCCGGTGCGATGTTGCGGAACTCCGCCTGAATCTGTGTCGCATTCAGCAGGAGCGACACTCCCTCCTGTGCGTAGCTCAGCCGGGAGAATGCTCCGGCCCCCGTGACGCTGAACAACTGCGAGGTGCCGCTGATCTCACCGCGAAGCTCACCGTCGGCCACGATGCGGCGGCCGTTCATGAAGATCTCCAGCGGCGCCAGGTTCTTCACCCTGAGCGAGTACGTGGCGTTGATCGCCGCGCCGAAGGGTGCTCCCCCCATCGCGAACGGATCCTCCTCGCGGTAGGCCGTCTTTCGGCCGATATAGTCGCCGATGCCGCTCAACGCGTCGATCATGCCGTTGACCACCGTGTTGAAGTTCCACGCGCCGTGCAGGTCGTAGGAGTAGAGGTCCCCCTCGCGTCCCTCCGCGCGCTCCGTGCAGGTCGACGTCCGCGACATCCGAGCGCAGCTCCAGCGTCCGTTCGCCCGGGGTCGCGCCCGAGGCCAGCTTCACCTGCGCGCCGAACGGGGCGATGCGCTTGCCGTCGGGCAATTCCGCGTCGGTCATCCGCAGCTCCGCCTCCAGCTCCATCCGTTCGAGATCGAAGTTGCTTCCGTGGCCGGAGACGTTGAACGTCAGGCGTGCCGTGGATGCGCCGGGCACGATGTCCGAGAGCGCAAACCGCCGACCCTGCACCACGCCGTCATAGCGCGGAATGTTCCGGTTCCTGATGTCGAACGTGCCGCTTGCGGCCATCGACGGATTGCCGGCGAAGATCGCCTGCTCCTGCGGCGAAAGTTGCACGCGGGCGGCGATCATCCTGGTGATGTTCTCCCCCTTGAACGCCGCGACGTCGTCCGGCGTATGCTTCAGCACCGTCTCTTCGCTCGGCGTTCCCTTCGGACCCCATGCCGCCATCAGTGTGTCCATGCGGATCAACCCGTTCTCCCGGACCGTGCCGGCCGCAATCAGCATGCGATAGCTGCGACCGGAGATCGTGGAAGACTCGGAGACGAGCCGGAACGCGGCGTTCAGCTCGGGGAGCGAGAAGCCGCTGCCGGCCGCGATCAGGTGGCCGGTGAAGTCGCCCGCGTACTCCGGGTTCTTCAGCACGGGGGCCGGGTTCGCATGCACCAGTGCGATGTCCGTAGAATAGCGCGGGATGCGCGGGCGCAGGTCGAGCCACATCCCCCCGCGCGCGCTGCCGATCGCCGTCCCGGCGTCGATGGCCGCGTTGAACAACTGAGGGTACCCTACGAATTCGGCGCGACGCACCGCGACATCACCCAGATATGCGAGGTCCGGGATCGCGAGCCCGGGAAGATAGATCGGGATGTCGCGGTACTGCAGCTTCGAGTCGGAGATCGTGGCGTCGATGTACAGGCTGTCCGGACGATTCAGATTGCGCAACCGCCCGGAGAGGAGCACGCGCGAGCTTGTCAGACCGAGATCGAGCGAGCGGATATGGATATCGCCGTAGGTGCCGTCGGCACGCATGCGCAGGCGCGGCGTGCCGCCGAGGAACGAGAGCACCGGCAGGAATCGCCGGAGTTCGAGCGTGGAGATGCGCTCGGCGTTCAGATCGATGTGCACCGGCGCGCGCTTCCAGGCCTCGGGCCCCTTCAAATTCGCCGCGAAGAAATTCACCGAGTCGAGCCGGGCGTCGAGGTCGAGCAGCGTACGGGTGGTCTCGATGCGCAGGCCGGAGGCCGTGGCCCCCGTGGAGTCGGCGGAGATTCGGCCTGCGAGGTCGATCACGCGGATATCGGGGCGTTGCATGTAGAAGCCGAGATGCTGCAGATCGATCCACTTTTCCGCGGCGCTGTAGCTTGCCCGCGCCGAAATGTTCACGTCCTGGAGATCGAGCCGTGCGAAGTCGACATCCTGCCCCGTCGGCGTCCCCTCGCGGCGCTCGGTCATGTCGTTCATGACGACGTGGGCGTCGATGATCTCGAGGCTGCGGACGTTGATCGTGTAGGGGAATTCGCTCTTCGTGGTGTCGGGCGGTCCCGGCCGGACAATCTTCGTGAAGTTCCAGAGGCTGTCGGCGCCGTCGCGAATCAGCTTTATGACGGGATTATGAATGGTGACGGCAACATTGATTGTCTTCTCCTTCAGGATCGGTCGGAACTGATACGAGATGTCGATGCGGGGGGCCGTAACAAGGCGGCTGGAGTCCGCGGCGAGGACCTGCACGTCCTGAATCGAAAACCCGGTGATGAGGTTGCCGGTGATCGCGCCCACCTGCACTCGCCCGGTCAGCTGCTTGTTCAGCGCCCGCAACCCGCTCTCCACGGCCCATGCGCGTACCGGCCCGATCTGCGTCAATGCGATCGCGAGCGCGCTCAGCGCCGCGGCCCCCGTGAAGAACATCACGAGCAGTCGCGCCGAGACCTGTACGATGGAGTCGATTGTGCGGCGCATGCCGGCGGATTGTCGATTGATGATTCGGGCGGATTGCGGGATTTCACGGATAATCCCACCCCGAGAACTCTTTCGGAACGTGTCGGTTTAACGGCGAAGAGAAATCGCGAGTCGATCGCGCTATCCGCCCTCACGGATTCTTTGAACGATGTTCGTTGTCGAACGGCCGTCCACCAGATTGATGACGCGCACGGCACCGCCGGATTGACGCACGATGTCGGATCCGACGATATAGCGCGGTCCGTCGGTCGCCTCGGGATCGTAGTCGCCTCCCTTGACCAGGACGTCCGGCACGATCGAGCGTATCAGCTCGTACGGCGTCGCTTCGTCGAAGATCGTCACCGCCTCGACCGCGCGCAGCGCGGCGATGATGCCGGCGCGGTCTTCCTCGCAGACGATGGGCCGCGACGGGCCCTTCAGTACACGGATCGAGGCGTCGGCGTTCACCCCCACAACCAGCGCGTCGCCCAGGGTCGCGGCGGCCTGGAGATACTCGACGTGCCCGCGGTGCAGTATGTCGAAACAGCCGTTCGTGAACACGATGCGTTTGCCGGCGGAACGAAGTGCGCGGCAGTGTTCGATGAAGGAGGAACGATCGTAGAGCATGAAATGTCAGTTCGGTGCGCATAAACCGGCCCGAAACGGAAACTTCCGGACGCCGTCCGGGTTGCAGCTTGCGTGGCCTGCGGTGCGGGCTGTTTGCGCCAAGATAACACCGTGCGCTCGAACGATGGCCGACGTAACCGGCCCCCAGGCCGCGGTCCTGCCCGTCGCGGTCATCCCCATCGCGGGCGATGCCACGGGAAACCGGCCGGCGATCGCCGCCGGCGGACTTCCGTGTGACGACGCACAGCTCTGGCGCGAAACCGTGGGTCGTGATATCTTGGATTCCCCATCGAGCGTTCCCGCCCGGCCACCGACGCTCGCGTCCATGCTGCGCATGAGCGACGATGACGCACCCTTATTCCAACATCCATATCTACAGTCCAAGACGGCCATGACAAAGCGTCCGATTGCTCCGCGGCTCTTCCTGCTCCTGTTGCCGTGGATTCTGCTTCCTGCCTCCCTCCGTGCCGATGATGCCGCCGAGATCGTCCATCGTTGGAACTGGCATATCACGGACATCATGGTCGATGAGATCCGTACGCCGTGCAACATCAGCCGGGTGTATGCCTATCTCAACATCGCCGCGTACGAAGCGGCGCGGCCCGGCTTCACGGGGTTCCGCTCGCTGGCGGGGCAGGTGAACGGCCTGCCGGATGTTCCGCAGCGCCTCGACGGCGCCGTCTATGATCCGCGCGTGTCGGTGGTGGCCGCGTTCAAGACGATCGGTGACGCGTTGACGTTCACGCCGGTGCGGGTGGACAGCATGTACGACGCGGACATGGCGGCGTTCAAGGCGAGCGGCCTTGCCGCCGACGTGATCGAACGCTCGCGCGCCTACGGCGAAAGTGTCGCGCTGCGCCTGCTGCAACGCTCGAAAACGGACGGCTATATCCGGAACATCGCCCGTGCGCGATATGTGATACCGAAGGGCGCCGGTCTGTGGGAGCCGACGCCGCCGGACTTCGTGGATCCCGTGGATCCGTATTGGCGCGACGTGTTGCCGTTCACGCTGAAGAAGGCGAATCAGTATCCTCCGGACCCACCCACGAAGTTCAGCGTGAAGCCCGGTTCCGCGTTCTACAGGCAGGCGATGGAGGTTTACACGATCAGGAAGAATCTGAACGATTCGCAGAAGCTGATCGCGTCGTTCTGGGACTGCAACCCGATCCACTCCTTTCACATGGGGCACATCAATTTCACGACGCGCCAGATCAGCCCGGCGGGGCACTGGATCAGCATCACGAAGATCGCCTGCCGCGCGAGGAATGCGGGGATGATGGAGTCGCTCGAGGCATACGCGCTGGTATCGACCTCGATTGCCGACGCGTTCATCAGCTGCTGGACCGAGAAGTATCGCTCCAACGTAATTCGTCCGGTGACCTATATACGGCGCTACATCGACTCGGCCTGGCTGCCGGAGATCCAGACGCCGCCGTTCCCGGAACACTCCAGCGGGCACAGCACCATCTCGGCCGCGGCCGGCACGATGCTGACGCATCTGTTCGGCCCGATGCGGTTCGACGACAACACCGAGGTGTATCTCGGCATGCCCGTGCGCACGTTTCCGGACTTCATGACCGCGGCGCGCGAAGCCGCGATGAGCCGTCTGTGGGGGGGGATCCACTACCGCCACGGGAACGAGGCCGGCACGAGGAACGGACAGAAGATCGCCGACCATGTGCGCCGGACGCTTCGCACACGCCTGTGAGAAGGATGCTCACACGGCATCCACTGTGGCGATTTCCTCGCGCGCTTCTCATACATTGCTGAAAATTTGATTGGGCGCATCAAGCATGTCCAAACATGGGCGCCTGATTCCTCTTTCGAAAACGGGAAAACAACAGCGTAACTACGAGCGTACCGTCCCCTCTCGACCTCCTCGCTTGGTGCTTCGATTGCTCGTGGACACGGTTCCATTCACTCTACACACATACTGCAAGGACGGGCTTCATGAAACATGCATACCATTTCGGCCGCATGGTGATGGCGGCGGGAATCGTGGCCGCTGTCGTGATCGGCGGCTGCTCGAGCGAGACGACGGCGCCGACGGATCCGAACGCGGACGTCACGTTGGCCGCGCCGCCGGCGGGGCAGGGGATTCAGGTGGTGATCGGGCCGTTCGATGTGCCGAGCGGGCAGGAGGTTCAGAAGAACTTCTATCGCAAGCTCCCGAACGACTCCGAGATCTACGTCACGAAGGTGGAGCTGCGGTTCAACAGCGGCAGCCATCACCTGAACATCTTCAAGAGCGACAGCGTGAATGTGCCGGACGCCGAAGAGAACTCCTTCAGCGCGATCGCCTTCGAGAGCTGGGACATGGTGGCCGCGTCGCAGAAGGGGAACCTGACGTGGACGCTCCCACCGGGCGTTGCGATCAAGCTCAATGCCCATCAGCAGATGAACTTCCAGACCCATTTCGTCAA
>CAZJYH010000069.1:12797-13045 GCA_964549365.1 uncultured Alphaproteobacteria bacterium | reverse complement strand
GCTTCCGTGCGGTTCTGAGGGTGCGTGCCATCGCGAATATTCTCGCCGAGTCGGCTCCGCGACCGATGCGGATGGTACCCACGCAGAGGGGTGCACGCATATGTACTGTTGCCCGGTGCCTCGACTCACTACCTTCCACTTCGGCAACGAAATCTCTCCACTACCAACCGGCGACTCCATGATCGCCGCCCAACCGTCATTTCTTCACCATGTTCCGGGGGACACCATGAACCCACGAATGCTTCTTC
>CAZJYH010000069.1:1267-12787 GCA_964549365.1 uncultured Alphaproteobacteria bacterium | reverse complement strand
TGTTGTGGATGCGGCCGATCGCCGCTCATGCACAGCAGTACGTGTTTCCGTGTATCTGTGACTACGTCACGGTGGTTAACGAACGCGAGAGTTTGGAACCAGTTACGGCTTCCACAAGGACACCGGATGGGATGCAATATTCCGTGACCATACCTCCAGGAGCGACCGGAATGTTGCCATGCTCAGGCGACGTCATGTTTTACGTCGTTGTCAATGGAGTCTATTACCCGATAGCATATCAGGTCGTCACATATATTCCATTGGGGAACGGCAAATGTCTTGTAATCTTCATTACTCGCGATGCGTGGGGTTGTTTAGTGGTCACCATATGGATCGAATCATGCAACCAGGTCATAAGCCACCCGGCTCCGGTCCAAAATCCTGACCCCGCGCATCCTGCGATCGTGATGGACGCAACTCCGGCGAATTTGAAATGAAACGCGGAACCGTCGTATGCACCGAGAAGACCCCGAGCCATATTCGGGGTCTTCTCAGGCCCATTCTTCTCCAACGATACCGGTTAAACCGGGGCGAACAATGGCCGACTTGAAACGAGGCCAGACGGAGGGTCTGCAGGGGCGGGATTCACTCTGGCCCTCCGAAGAATTCAACGCACCACGAGCCGTCCTTCGCCGAGAGCTGCGCGATGAATCGATTGTTCGCGCCGCAGGTGCCGGTCGCCTTGAACGACACGGTGATCGAGTCCTCCGCGCAGTATTGGCCGCGCTCCAAGGGCATCGTGGTGATCGATTGCGCGGCCAGGTATCGGCCCGCGGCGAGGAACAGGAGGAGGGTACCGAAGGTAGATCGTAGGTGCAGCGTGTTCATGGTGTCCGTGAGTTGATCTGCAATGAACGGCACGACGGAATGCCGACTTTGCATGATGTGTGCGCCGGATACATCAAGGACAGACCGGAAGCCGGATTGTCGCACGCCGGGCACGCACGACGGCGCCGCTAGTTCGTTGTGCGATGCGCCATCGTTGCCGACGCCTGCGCCGAGGGCATCAGGATCATCTCATGAACGCTGACGTGTGCCGGACGCGTGGCGCAGTAGAGCACGGCGTCGGCAACATCCTCGGGGGAGAGGGGCACGAGGCCACGGTACACCGCAGCGGCGCGCTCGGTGTCGCCGTGAAAGCGTACTGCGGAGAATTCCGTCTCCACCATTCCCGGATCGACCGTTGTGACGCGGATGCCGGTGCCGAGCAGATCCAGCTGCATGCCCTTCGTGATCGCGCCGACCGCATGTTTCGTGGCGCAGTAGACGTTCCCCTTCGGATAGACCTCATGTCCGGCGATCGAGCCGATGTTGATCACGTGACCGCGCCCGCGCTCGATCATCCCCGGCAGCACCGCGCGCGAGACGTAGAGCAGTCCCTTCACGTTGGTATCGATCATCTCCTCCCAGTCGGCGAGCGATCCCTCCTGAATCGTGTCGAGCCCTCGGCTGAGTCCCGCGTTGTTGACGAGCAGGTCGATCGCCTGCCACGGCGCGACCAGTCCGGCGACGGCCTCGGCCACGGCCGCGGCGTCGCGCACGTCGAGCGTCAGTGGGAGCACCTCGACGCCGGGACGCAGCTCGTCGGCCAACGCGGCCAGCCGTTCGGCACGTCGCCCGGCGATGATGATGCGAGCGCCGGCGCCCGCGAATGCGCGGGCGCACGCCGCACCGATGCCCGACGTCGCGCCCGTGATACACACCGTTCTGTTCACCATCTGCTTCATGTTCGTTGAAGTTCGCTGTACAACGCCGGGATGATCCCGGCAGCATCGGCGGCAAAGTTCGCCGATCGCGGCGAATCGGCAAGTTCCGCGATCATGGCCCGCGGGCGCCGACGTTGCGACGTCGACCACGCGACGTCGACCACGCGACGTTGCCGGAGGGCAGGTGGTGTCTCACGTAGAGGGATGGGGCTCCGAAGGCACAGGACGGCTTCCTTGAGAGCAGGCCGCTGCGCGGCTGGGGGAACCTCCGGCCCGACCGTCGGCGAGGCGATCCAACCACTGGCCTGTGTTGACCACCGGATTGCATGCGCCGTACGTGCGGCCTCTTCGGGTGTGACCGCCGGCAATCCATGCAATCGGAGACTTCCGAAGGGCTGTGGAATCCCGCGTCGAGAAACCTATCTTGGGAACTCGTGTTTCGAGGAGCAGTAGTCCAATCAAACATCGGTCGATCATGAACCCATTGCGTCGTCTTGCCTTCATGTTGTGTGTGTTGTTCTCCGTGGTTGCCGCGCCGACGCGCGCCTCGGCCGCCGGGCAGCTCGATTCCGTGCAGGTGCTTCAGACGCCGAACGGCACGTACGGCGCCTGCTTCGACTTCAGCGTCCGCAACCGTCAGAGCGACCCGAACACGAAGATCTCCGAGTTCCGACTGCGGATCATCTCCGGACGCGCCGCGTTCCAGCCCGGCTTCACGACTTCGCCGAGCAACTGGGCGGTGCTCTCACAAACGGGGACGGTGCTGCGTTGGAGCAGCAACCTGGCCTCGGCCGACATCGCGCCCGGGCAGACGCGGCAGTACTACAGCGTCTGCGTGCAGGACACCGGCGTGATGCGCGTTGTGTGGGAGACGCGCAATCTCGATTCGATCATCAGCTCCGATACGCTCGTGCTTGCCGGACGGCGCCCCAACTGCGACGACGCGTTCTTCCGCGTGCAGCCGAGCCAGACCCGCAACGTGGTGGATGTGGACGTCGTCGCCGGCAACGGCGCGCTCCGCAAGATCAACTGGTTCACGGTGCACCCCGTGACGCCGGGGGTGACGCTCTCGACCGCTCCGACCACGACGCCCGCCGGCTGGGTGCGGCTGAAGGCGAAGCCCGACACGGTGGTCTTCTTCACGCAGACCAAGGCGCTGGACTACAACCAGTTTGCCGAAGGGTTCCGTCTGGAGCTCGAGAACGTCCCGGCCGACTCGACGATCCTGTTGGAGTGGTGGACCGCGGAGTTCGGCGACCAGATCTGTTTCGACACGGTGGCGCTGCGTTTCGGTATCAGCCCACGCGACAGCCTGGTGCGGATCGGTGCCGTGCGCGACCTCGGCGCCATGTGCTGCGTGGACCTGAAGGCGACCAACGCGCACGCGCCCGCATCGACGATCGATGCCGTCACGATGAAGCTCACGACGACCGGCGCGCGGATCGATTCTCTGCCGCGCCTGCCGTTTGGATGGACGGCCCGCGCGGTCGGGACGGATTCGATGGTGATAACGAAGAGCGGCGGATTCGCGAGCGGTGATACGGTCACGCTGGCACAGCTCTGCATGAGCAACGCCGGGGCCACGGGGGATACGATCGCCTGGCGTTGGCACACGTTCGGAGGCGGCCTGCCGATCACTTCCTCGACCGGGTTCATCCTCTGCCTGCGTCCGTTTGTGGCCATCGATTCCGTCGTCGCGGTCGTGGACTCCACGTTCCCCTCACCGAACCGCTGCATCAGTCTGACGCTGCGGAATCGCAACTCGCGTCGCGACGTCATCAACGGTTTCTCGCTGCGGATTTCGAACCCCGGGCTTCGGCGTTCGGTGCTCTCGGCGTCGGCGCCGGCGCCGTGGCGGGTTACGGCCGCAGGGGGCGATTCGGTGATCTTCACCGGCGGCCTCATCGCGCCGGGGGGGGCGGCCGGACCGTTCAATTTCTGCGCCACGCTGGGCGACACGTCCACGCGCGATCCGCTGAGCATCGCCTGGAGCACGAGCCATCGTCCCGGCACGGTGTGCGGCGACACGCTGCGCGTGAACGCGATCCTTGCAATCGTCGGTGACAGCCTTGTGTGGCGCGAGGTTGCGTCGCAGAACGCGTCGGAGTGCTGCTTCCGGGTGCGCTTCCTGAACAGGCACACCAAGGGGCGCACGCTGGATCACATGATGCTGGTCATCGAAGGGGGGACGTCGATCTTCAACAGCGCATCGGCGCCCGCGCCCTGGACGTTCGTGCCCGGAGCGCTCCCGAGCTTCGACCTGACGTTCCAGGGGGATACGATCCCCCCCGGCGGCGAGTCGCCCGAGTTCCTGGTCTGCCTGGACATGCAGCAGTTCCCGACGCGTCCCGCGACCGTTCCGGTGGTGTTCCGCACCTTCGCCGGGGCGGTGATGACCGGAGTGGACACCGCGCGGCTCGTCTGCAGCGGGGCGTCTGCGTGCGATACCGTGCAGCTGCGCGGTGTGCTGCCGGTTGCGCCGTTCGACCGCTGCCTGTTCATGTTCGGGCTCCACAACACGTACCTCCCGGCAGTGCCGATCGACGCGATCGAATTCCGTATCACCTCGGGTCCGGGAGCGTTCGCCGAAGCATCGACGATCGGCGCGGCCGCAACCTGGAGTGTCAATGAACGCACCGATTCGCTCGTACGTTTCCGCGGACCTGCCGTTCCTTCGGGAGGATCGCTCGACACATTCGGGCTGATCGTGCGCAACATCAGTGCGGTCTCACGGGCAACCGTGACCACATGGAGCGGGAATACGGCGTTGTGCGCGTCGGATCATGTTCTCGCGTGCGGCGGTTCCGGGGTGGCCGTGATGTCGGAGCCGTCCGGGTTCCGCATGGCCGAGCCCGCGCCGAACCCGGCGCGCAATTCGGTGCTCGTCTCCTACGAGCTGCTGCACGCGGGGAACGTGGCCGTCACGCTGCGCGACCTGCGCGGCGCCGAGGTACTGCGCCTGGATCGCGGAAGGGAAGCGGCCGGTGAGCATGCCGTTACGCTGAGTCTTGCCGGCGTTCCGGCCGGCACGTATTACTGCACGGTGCGGGTGGGGGAGGAGTTCACCTCGCGGAGGCTGGTGGTGGTGCGGTAAGGCGCCGATGACGTAGTATCATGCAAACGGCCCGGTCCGCGTGTTGTGGATCGGGCCGTCTCATGACACCATGCATGGGGTTCTCAGGCGCGCTGCACCGGCACCTTCAGCAACTGCCGGCGGAGGCGCCTGCTTTCGAGGAGGAGGTCGTCGTCATTCCCCCCACTGCAACACCTCGATCCTCACGCGTGCAACGCCGGCGCGGATGAGATCGAGATCCTCGGCGGCCTTGCGCGAGAGGTCGATCACGCGGGAATCCTTGAACGGACCGCGATCGTTGACGCGCACGTCGGTGGCCAGTCCGTTGGTCAGGTTGACGACGCGCAGCAACGTGCCGAAGGGAAAGGTGCGATGCGCGGCGGTGCGTTCGGCGGCCGCATATGTCTCGCCGTTTGCGGTACGGCGCCCTTCGAATGAATCGGCATAATACGAGGCGTTCCCCTCCTCGGTGATGCGCTTGCTCGTGCCCGAGGAGGAGGGGGGAAGGCAATTGGCGGACGAGAACGCCAGCACGATCGCCAGAATGTACAGGGAACGCGACGAGGAGATCATGGACGCTTCACATTACAACAGCCCATTGATTTTCTTGCGACGCAGGTAATCCACCACGGCCTGAACTCGTTGCGACTCGCCTCGTTTGCAGATGAGGAGTGCGTCCGGCGTGTCGACGATGATCAGATCCTCCACGCCGACGGTCGCAATCATTTTGCCGGCGGTACGAACGAAGGTGCCGTGCGTGTCGATGGTCACCACATCGCCGACGATTGAGTTGGCGTTGTCGTCCTTGCGCGAGAGGCGGTAGGTTTCATCCCAGCTGCCGACATCGCTCCAGCCGAATTCACACTGCGTGACATAGACATTGCCTGCCTTCTCCATCACGCCGTAGTCGATGGAGATCGGGTGGATCTGGCTGTAGATGCTCTCCAGCCGGTCCTGATAATCGTCGGTTCCCTGGGCGGCGTGGATGGCCTCGATCTGTTCGTACAATTCCGGCAGGTGGTTGCGAAGCTCCTCCTCCAGCGTGTCGACGCGCCAGACGAACATGCCGCTGTTCCACAGGAAATCACCGCTGGCAAGAAATCGCTGTGCGGTGGGGAGGTCCGGCTTTTCGGCGAAGGTGAGCACGGGGCGCAGGCCCTGATCGAAGAAGCGATTCTGCTCGTCGCCGCGCTCCCGCTGTTGAATGTATCCGAATCCCGTCTCGGGGCGGGTGGGCGTGATCCCCATCGTCACCAGGCACCGCATCTCGAAGGCGGCGTCGCAGGCGAGCCGCAGCTTGGTCTGGAACTCGCCGACGTTCTGGATGAAATGATCGGCGGGGAGCACCACCATCACCCCCTCGGGATCTTCGTCGCGCAGTCGCGATGCGGCCAGCGCGATGCATGGGGCGGTGTTGCGGCCGAACGGCTCGGCGATGATGTTGCCCGCCGGAATCTGCGGCGCCTGTTCGCGGAATCCCTCAACCTGCGCCTTGTTCGTGACGATGTAGATATTCTCGTACGGGATCATCGGCTGAAGGCGCGCGATCGTGTTCTGGATCATCGTGCCGTCGCCGAGGATATGGAGCAACTGCTTTGGTGACTTCTCGCGACTCTTCGGCCAGAGGCGCGATCCGACTCCGCCCGCCATGATGACGGCATAAATATTCATGAATGTATGCTCAGTTCGTGTTCGTTGGCCCGCCGGCCGGAATGAATTGCTTGAGGGATGCCGGCGGTCCGGTTCAAAGGGTGCGCCGTTGACGAGCGACGCGGGGGACGCGTTTGGAAATGTTCGTGCAGATCTCGTACGGGATCGTCTCGGCCCGCAGCGCCAGCTCCCAACCGTCGATACGTTCGGTGCCGCGCTCCCCGATCACAATCGCTTCGTCGCCGATCAGCACCTCGGGGTTCGGTCCCAGATCCACCATGATCTCATCCATGCAGATGGTTCCGACAACCGGGTAGCGCCTGCCGCCGATCACCACGCTCATCCTGTTGGTAAGGATGCGCATCAGGCCGTCGGCATAACCGATCGGCAGCGTCGCGATCGACGTCGCGGCCGGGGTGTAGTATCGGCGCGAATAGCTGATCGAAACGCCGGCCGGCATCCGCGTCACATTGGCCACCACGGTGCGGAGCTCGAGAACGGGGGAGAGATCCGAAGTGCTCTGCCGGTCGGGCGTCGGGTGGAAGCCGTACAGCGCCAGACCGGGGCGCACGAGGGTGAAGTGCGAACGGCTGAAATTAAGGACCCCGCCGCTATTGGCGATATGGATATCGCGGAATGAGAAGCCGGCGTCGTGCGCGGCGCGGAGCACACCCTCGAAGCGCGCGAGTTGTTCGTTCGTGAAGCCGTCCTCCGGATCGTCGCTGGTGGCGAAGTGCGAGGCGATGCCGACCAGCTCCAGCCCCTTCAGCTCGCCGATCGCGCGGGCGAGTTCGACGGCGTCGCCCGGGGCCGCTCCGTTGCGTCCCATGCCGGTATCGACGAACAGATGTGCGCGCACGATGCGTCCCTCGGCGCGTGCGGCTGCATCCATGTTCCTCGCCATCTCGGGGGTCGAGAGCACGGTCTCGAGGTCATGCCGGGCGAAGAGCTGATACTCCGCGTCGAGCGGCGGCGGAAGCACCACCACGGGGCGGCCGTTGGTCAACCTCGTCAGCTCGATCGCCTCCTGCGCCGTTGCAACACCGAACAGATCGATTCCCTCGGCGAGCATCGCGGGGATGCATATGGTAGCGTCATGCCCGTAGCAGTCCGCCTTGGCGATCCCCATGATGCGCGTGCGCTCCGGTATGTGCCGCCGCAGCGTCCGGATGTTGCGGCGTAACGCCTCGGGGTCGATGACGGCGCGTGTGGGGCGAATCATGCGGCGCGCGGCTCCTTCGGCGGAGCAAGCCGGCGAATCAGGGAGTAGGTGAAGAGGCCGTTGTCGTGCCCGTCCTCCCATATGATCTGCACCGCCGAGCTGCCGACGAGATTGATCGTACGAACGGTGGCGGCCTCGGCGGTCAGCATCGGCACATACGTTGCGGTGGCCGAACGTGTCGTCATCTGACACGAAGAGCAGGGGCAGCCGAGGCGCAGCGCACGTGTGGTGATCGAGGAGCAGGAGCCGTCCTGCCAGATGATCTCCAGGGTGTCGGGCGTAGGCTGGTATATCTCGATGGGATGCACGCGTGCTCTGGGAATGGCCGGCGAACGTGAGCGGGAATCGGAGTCGACGCGCGGGAAGACGGCCGTCGATGCCGCATGAGGATGGGGATACGGCACGCGCCTAGAAGACGCGTTCGCGCTTCTTCGGCTGTACCATCACGATGCCGAGCGCCAACAGCGAGATCGCGCTCAGAGCGACCATCAGACCGTTCGGAAAGAACGCCGCCGCCGCGAAGAAAAGCGTATATCCGAAGTAACCGAGCAGCAACACGGTAACCGCGAGCGCGATCATCAAACCACGACGCTTCCCCTTCTGCATCTGCAGGCCCGCGATCACCAGCACCAGGCCCGCCGGTATTCCGGTCGCGAGCGAGATCACGCTCCCGGCCATGGCAAACCCGATGATGCCGCCGATCAGCGTCAGCAGGCCAAACAACATCTCATACAGCGCAGCGGTTCTCATGGATAGTGCAGGTATCAATGGAGCGTGTATCGGGGCGCACTCACCGCGTTCTCGCGGCGGCGCTCAACCCGGGCAAACATACGGCGGCACGGCTATTCGTAGTGCTACTACGCGTTACAGCATCGTGGGCAGCCCGGGTGTTGTCGAACGTGGAGTCAACTCGGCGCCGCATCATGTGTTGTGCCGGAATCAACGTGACGTGCCGGAGTTGGCCCCGGCACCCAGGCGCTACAGTGGGCCCGGAAACCGCAGGCGGCCGAACACCTGGAAGAATTCGCGGGCGGCGCGAACGTCGTGCACGCGCACGATCGAAGCGCCGTGAAGGAAGGCGACGGCGTGCGCGGCCAGGGTACCGTACAGGCGCTCCTCGACGGGGATGCCGCCGAGCGCCCGGCCGATGAAGGACTTGCGCGACGCCCCGACCAGCATCGGCACGCCGAGCGCGAGGAACCGCTCGTGTTCGCGCAGCAGTCGCTCGCTGTCGGCGGCCCCCTTCGCGAAGCCGATCCCGACGTCGCCGATCACCTGCTGCACGCCCCGCGCGATTGCGAGCGCGATGCGCTCGGCAAGAAACGCGAAGGTCTCGGCCACCACGTCGGCGTAGCGACGCGACTCCGGAGGGGCGGTGGCGGCCGGATCGTATCCATGCATTGCCACATAGGCGGCGCCGTGCGCGGCCGTGACGTCGAGAATGGCGGCGTCGTAGCGGGCGGCGCTCACGTCGTTGACCATCGTTGCTCCGGCCGCGAGCGCGGCGGCTGCAACGCCGGGCTTCATGGTGTCCACGGAGATCGCAACCTGCGGGCGCAGCGCATGCAGCCGCTCGATCACCGGCACAACGCGAGCGATCTCCTCGTCTGCGTTGACCGGTGCGGCGCCGGGGCCGTAGTCGTTCCCCGCGGGGCGTGTGGATTCGCCCCCCACGTCGATGATGTCGGCCCCTTCGTCGGCCAGGCGGATGCCATGCTCGACCGCCGCGTCGGTGCCTGCGTACCGGCCGCCGTCGGAGAAGCTGTCGGGGGTGACGTTGAGCACGCCCATGATGCGCGGGCGCGGCAGAAGTGCGTCGTCGAGCGCGGCGGCGCTGTCGTTCCCGGTCTGTTCGTTCATCTGCGCAAACTTACGTGAGCGGTGGGGAAGTAGAAGCGGAGGATTGCGTCGGCCTTCCAGCCGTGGCGCGCAAGCCGTGCCGCCCCTTCCTGGCACATCCCCACGCGATGGCCGAAGCCGCGCCCGCGAATCACGTACGTGGCGCCGTGCCGCTCGATCGCGTCGATCGTGTTGCTCAGCACCTTGTTGAACCCGACGGCTCGACCGAGGCGGATCTTGAAATCGTCGTCGACAAATGGTGGAGTCGGGGCGCTCCGCATGATCGCGGCGGCCTCCAATGTCGCGGCGAAGCTGCGCGTCCAGCGGTATCGCTCCGATCCCCGACAGTGGGTGCAGATGACCGCACTGTATCCGGGCTCCGCGTGATTCCAGATCTGACCCGGCGTGCGCGTGGCACCGCCACAGCAGACCGAATAGTAGCAGGGGAGCCCCGCGGCCGGGTTGCCCGCGCCGCTGCTCAGCTCGATACGGGCGGCCCGCTCGACCGCGGCACGAATACGCGGCGTGATGTCGGCGACATCGGAGCGCTGGCAATGCGTGTTGTCGCAGACGTCCGCGCTCGGCTCGTGCCGCCCGCGATGGTAGGCAAGGTAATTGCGTTGGAGCACCGCGAGGGCAGCCAGATACTCGATCGGATCGTCGGCGGCAGCTTCTCCGGCGAGCGTGGATGCCAGATATTCGTTCGTCGCCATGCGGGCCACGAGGCGCAGCCTGCCGGCCTGTGCCGTGCATCGCACGCTGAACGACACACGTTTGTCGCGTCCATCCAACGAAAGGGTCAGGGGCTTCCCCGCGGCCGGCGCGAAGACATACACCGGCATCCGTCGGCCTTCGATCTCCAGCTCGTCCCCGATCGCGTTGATCGTCAGCGTGCATGGGCCCTCGTATGCGGAACGGTACGTCGAACCTCCGGCAACGATGACCCTCCCACCGCAGCGAAGCCGCGCGCGCGCGACGCTGAAGCCGGCGAACATCAGCACGTCCACCGAGTCGGGAACACGTCGAACGGAGGAGTCGGGCGCGGCCGTGCCCGCGGAACGATCAAACGACGCGGCGGCCGATCGCCCGCGGTCCGCGGCAACGTCGGGCGGCGCCGGAAGCAGGGGGATGATCGCGCCGATCAACACCGACAACAGGATCGTGGCCGGGCTCACAGCAGCTTCTCCAGCGCCTTGCGGGCGATCGTTGCGGCCTCGGCGCCACGGGCGCCGCGATACATCACCACCACGGCGTACTTCGGACGATCGAACGGCGCGAAGCCGATGAACCAGCCGATGGTGCGATGTGGTGCGCCGGGCACTTCGGCCGTGCCGGTCTTTCCGCCGACGGCGAACCGCGGGCTCCATGCCTCCTTTCCGGTTCCGGTGCGTGCGCACTCGCGCAACCCGTCGTACAGCGGACGGTATGCCGCGCCGGAGAGATCGAGCCCTCCCGGCGAGAGCCTGCCGCGGCTGGCGAACGCCAGCGCCACGCGCAACATCCCCTCCGGCGAAACGGCGAAGGCGTTGCCGAGCAGGGTGCTGTCGTTGACCGCGTTCAGCGTGCCGGCGGCATCCGCGCCCCCCGGCATCATGCCGATCGAACGCGCGGCCTGGGCGATCTGATTGGTTGTGAGCATGCGGGCCACGTGACGGAAGTAGAGATTGCACGAGAGGGCGATCGCCTGCCTGAAACCTATCGTTGCATGCCCGTGGTGGTTCCAGCACCGTTGCACGCCCCCGGCAATCGTATCTTTGCCCGAGCACGAGTATGTGTACGAACGATCGAACGAGCCGGAGCGAAGGGCCGCCACGGCGATCGCCAGCTTGAAGAGCGAGCCGGGATAAAAGCGTTCATCGCGAGCCTCGCCGACACGTGCCCCGCCGAGCAATCTTCCCGTACGCGCGTCGGCCACGAGGACGACCGCATCGTAACGTCGTTCGATATCCGGCAATCGCAACCCTTGCGCCGCACAGGCGGCCGGCCGCAATCCGTTCAGCGGCCGCCTCGGGCTCGCCCCTGGCCAGATG